>NZ_BAAAKJ010000014.1:18309-20060 GCF_039527695.1 Kitasatospora putterlickiae | reverse complement strand
GCTCCCGCGGCGGACGGCCCGGAAAGCGAACGGGCCCGCCGTACCGGTCAGGTACGACGGGCCCGTTGCCGACGCGCAGGCTCCACCCTCAAGGAGCGGCGCGCCGGGGGGAGTTACGGCATCTGGTGGACGAACGAGCCGACGCCGTTGGCGAAGGCGTTCCCGTTCACGGAGTCCCAGTTGGTGGACCAGGTCATCGCGCCGCGGATGGTCGGCCACTTGGCCGGCGGGACGAAGCTGCCGCAGTTCTTGCCGGTGGCCAGGCAGTCCAGCGCGTTGTTGACGACGCTCGGCGTGACGTAGCCGCCGCCGGCCGCCTTGCTGGAGGCCGGGACGCCGATGCCGACCTGGTCGGGCCGCAGACCGCCCTGGATGTGGGTGCAGATCTGCGAGGTGATGAAGTCGATGGTGCCCTGGGTGTAGACCTTGCCGTCGCAGCCGTTCATGCCGCCCGAGTTGTAGAACTGGGTGTTGACGACGGTCAGGATGTCCTTGGTCTTCAGCGCGAGCTGGAAGTAGGAGCCGGCGGTGGAGTACATCCCGATGGTCTCCGGGGCCATCGTCAGGATGAAGCCGGTGCCGACCTTGGCCTGGAGGGCGTGCAGCGCGTCGGCCAGGTAGTTCGGGTTGAGGCCGTTCTCCAGGTCCACGTCGAGGCCGTCGAAGCCGTAGTCCTTGATCACCGCGTAGGCGGTCTCGACGAAGGCGGACGCGGCGGCGGCGTCGTTGATGTGGATGGCGCCGTTCTGGCCGCCGATGGAGATGATGACCTTCTTGCCGGCCGCCTGCTTGGCCTTCACGTCGGCGCGGAACTGGGCGTCGGTGTAGCCGCCGAGGCCGGCCGCGAGCTCCGGGTCCAGCTTGAAGGTGATGGCGCCGGGGCGGGTGGCGACGGCGTCGGCGAAGGAGACCGCGATGATGTCGTACGCGCTCGACACGTCCGACAGCTTCTGGAGGTTGTTGCCCTTGTTGTCGAAGTTGTGCCAGTAACCGGTGATGAGGTGCTTCGGCAGGGCCGGGTTCGGGTTGCCGGTGGGCGTCACCGTGGGGGTCACCGTGGGCGTCACCGTCGGGGTCGGGGTGACCGTCTGGGTGGGGGTCGGGGTGACGGTCTGGGTCGGCGTGACGGTCGGCGTCACCGTGGGGGTGACGGTCGGGGTGGGGGTGACCGTCGCGGTCGGGCTCGGGGTGACGGGCCCGCCCGGGCCGCTCAGCACGACGTCGTCGGCGAGGAAGGCGCTCTGGCCGTACCAGCCGTGCAGGTAGACGGTGACGCTCTTGGCGCTCGCACCGGTGGTGAAGGTGGTGGAGAGCTGGTTCCAGCTGTTCTGGTTGGACCAGACGCTCGGGTCGGTGGCACCGGTGCCGCGCGCGCCGAGGTAGGCGTACGGGCCCTGGACCCAGGCGCTCAGGGTGTAGCTGGTGTTGGGCAGCACGCTGATGGTCTGGGTGCACTCGGCGGTGTCCGCCGCGCCCGGGGTGGCCTGCAGCGCACCCGAGCCGGAGTGGACCGGCGTGGTGACGGCGCTCGCGGCGCCGGTACAGACCCAGCCGCTCAGCGAGCCGTCGAAGCCGCCGTTGGCGACCAGGTTCCCGGCGGCCGCGTTGGCACCGCCGGCGAAGAGGGCGAGGCCGGTGCCGGCCAGGGCGAGGGCGGTGACGCCCGCGGCGAGGGCCGGGACGGGGCCGCGGCGGCGCTTGTGCGACACGGGCCGGTTCAGCGTACGGTCCATGGAGGTGCGCTCCTGTGG
>NZ_BAAAKJ010000014.1:10513-18288 GCF_039527695.1 Kitasatospora putterlickiae | reverse complement strand
GGTGGGGGGCGCGGCGGCCGCGTGTGGGGGAGGGCATTGCGTCCGAAGTACTGCCTTGACGAGGGCGGGACCGGTGTTCTGTTCCGCCCTGGGAACAAAAGCTGGACTAGACCATTGGGGGTCGTCAAGCATTGAACCGTCGGCTTACGGATTCCTTAAGGAATCGGAGACCGTTCCGTATCCGGCCGCCGGGCGTTCCCCGGATCGTCCCCGGGCAGCCGCGCGGGTCCCTTCAGGCCACCTCCGCCACGCCCGTCGCGACAGACTTCGTACAGGACCGTGACCCTCTCGCGACCTGCGGCTTTCCCTGCCGCCACGGCGCGGGAGTAGGCTGCGCGGGGGTTCTGAAGCACCCGGTGATGTGAGTACGGAGGGGCCGAAAAACCATGGGTCTGCGCGATGTCGTCGAACGCACGCCGGGTCTGCGCGTCCTGCTGAACGGGATGTACGGCCTCTACGGTCGCCGGGTCGAGGTGCACCTCGCCCGCACCCCGCGCCACATCGGCGTGATCCTCGACGGCAACCGCCGCTGGGCCCGCGCCACCGGCGGCTCCACCGCGTACGGGCACCAGCGCGGCGCGGACAAGATCAGCGAGTTCCTCGGCTGGTGCGACGAGACCCACGTCAAGGTCGTCACCCTGTGGATGCTCTCCACCGACAACCTCGACCGCCCGGCCGACGAGCTGGTCCCGCTGCTCGGCATCATCGAGGACGCCGTCACCAACCTCGCCGCCGCCCGCCGCTGGCGGATCAACCCGGTCGGCGCGCTGGACCTGCTGCCGCGGCACACCGCCGACGTCCTGAAGCGGGCCGCCGAGGAGACCGCCGGCATCGAGGGCATCACCGTCAACGTGGCCGTCGGCTACGGCGGCCGGCACGAGATCGCGGACGCCGTCCGCTCGCTGCTCCAGGAGCACGCCGGCCGGGGCACCTCGATCGAGGAACTGGCCGAGGTCCTGGACGTCGAGCACATCGCCGAGCACCTGTACACCAAGGGCCAGCCCGATCCCGACCTGGTCATCCGCACCTCGGGCGAGCAGCGGCTCTCCGGCTTCCTGCTCTGGCAGAGCGCGCACAGCGAGTTCTACTTCTGCGAGGCGTACTGGCCGGCCTTCCGCAAGGTCGACTTCCTGCGGGCGCTGCGCGCCTACGAGCAGCGCAACCGGAGGATGGGCCTCTGACCGGGGGCCGGCGCGTCCCGGGACACCGGGTCCGGCGTCCCGCGCCAGCGGGATTGACCACGTAGGAGCTGGCCTACCCGGCGGCCGGGCGAGGCCAAACGTTCACCCGCAATGATCCGTCAGTTCTCCGGGGGCGCGAATGCACCGCCCCCCGCCTGGGAATACTCCGATCAGACCGGCCCCGAGGCCACCGGGGCAGCGGGGGCCGGCTTGCCGCGGATGACGCAGGGTCATCCGCCCTGGAGGCCTAGTGGTCAGTTCCAAGAGCCGCCGGACACCAGACCGGCGCACGTACGTTCTCGACACCAGCGTGCTCCTGGCGGACCCGCTCGCCATGAGCCGCTTCGAGGAGCACGAGGTCGTCCTCCCCGTGGTCGTGGTCACCGAGCTGGAGGCCAAGCGGCACCACCCGGAGCTGGGGTATTTCGCCCGCCAGGCGCTGCGACTGCTCGACGACTACCGGATCCGGCACGGCCGCCTGGACGAGCCCATCCCGGTCGGCGAGCTCGGCGGCACCATCCGGGTCGAGCTCAACCACTCCGACCCGTCGATACTGCCGGCCGGCTACCGGGCGGGCGGCGGCGAGGCCGACACCCGGATCCTGGCGGTGGCCCGCAACCTGCAGGCCGAGGGGTACGACGTCACCGTCGTCTCCAAGGACCTCCCGCTGCGGATCAAGGCGTCCTCGGTCGGCCTGCTCGCCGAGGAGTACCGGGCCGAGCTGGCGATCACCTCCGGCTGGACGGGCATGTCCGAGCTGCACGTGCCCGCCGACGACGTGGACGCGCTGTTCGCGGCCGGCCACGACGCCGGGGTGGACGTCGAGGGCGCCGCCGAACTGCCGGTGCACACCGGACTCGTGCTCACCTCGGAGCGCGGCAAGGCGCTCGGCCGGGTCACCGGCGACGGCCGGGTCCGGCTGGTGCGCGGCGAGCGCGAGGCGTTCGGCCTGCGCGGGCGCAGCGCCGAGCAGCGGGTGGCGCTGGACCTGCTGCTCGACCCGGAGGTCGGGATCGTCTCGCTGGGCGGCCGGGCCGGTACCGGAAAGTCCGCGCTGGCGCTCTGCGCCGGCCTGGAGGCGGTCCTGGAGCGGCAGCAGCACCGCAAGGTGATGGTCTTCCGGCCGCTGTACGCGGTCGGCGGGCAGGAGCTCGGCTACCTCCCGGGCTCCGAGACGGAGAAGATGAGCCCGTGGGCCCAGGCGGTCTTCGACACCCTCTCCGCGGTCACCACCCCGGACGTGATCGAGGAGGTCATCTCCCGGGGGATGCTGGAGGTCCTGCCGCTCACCCACATCCGCGGGCGTTCCCTGCACGACGCCTTCGTGATCGTGGACGAGGCGCAGTCGCTGGAGCGCAACGTCCTGCTGACGGTGCTGTCCCGGATCGGCCAGGGCTCGCGGGTGGTGCTCACCCACGACGTGGCGCAGCGGGACAACCTCCGGGTCGGCCGCTACGACGGCGTGGTGGCGGTGGTGGAGAAGCTGAAGGGGCATCCGCTCTTCGCGCACATCACGCTGACCCGCTCGGAGCGCTCGCCGATCGCGGCGCTGGTGACGGAGATGCTGGAGGACGTCAGCCCGTGAGCCGTTGATTTACGGATCATCCGGACATTAACGGACGAAGACGTCAATTCCCGCCAAGGGGCCCGTTCCTGAGGGAGCGGGCCCCCTCCTTTCATCACATCGAGTGCTTTGTGTTCGACGAACGCCGGTTCGGTGAATGTGACATCCGCCACGCAACAGGGAATTGCGTCGACAGGTCCCCTTGCGGCATGGTGAGGGTTCTGTCAGGCCCCGCGTACGGCATGGCAAGGCTTCCGGGAGACCGGGGGTCCGGCCCGGACGGTCCACCAACTCCGGTCGGTGGACGCACAATTGAAGACCGAAAGCCGTACGCCGCCCGATCACAACGCCCGGTCGCCTCACCTCGGCCGGACGCCGGGTCAGTCCCTCCCGTGACCAGCACCGTACGGAGGGCCGCGCCAAGGGGCATCTTGCGCCCGTACGGTCACGCGTGGGCGATGCTGGAAGGAATCCATGTGACTCGGATCTCGGTCCGGGGAGTTGCTGTCGCCTCCGCCACCGCCGTCACCGCTGTCGGTGCCGTCGTGGGCATGGCGTCGGGCAGCGAGGGCAAGACGACGCAGACGGTCGACGTCGCGGGCGCGACCCTCCTTGCCGAAGTCCCCTCCGGCGCCCAGGCGCAGACCATCAGCGACAACATCGGCACGCAGGCATCCGCCCAGCAGGCCGCGGCCGACGCCGCGGCCAAGGCCGCCGCCGAGCAGAAGGCCGCCGAAGAGGCCGCCCGCCAGCAGGCCGCCGCCGAGGCCCAGGCCAAGGCCGACGCCGCGGCCAAGGAGGCCGCCGCCAAGGCCGAGGCGGAGAAGGCCGCGAAGGCCGCCGAGGAGAAGCGCAAGGCCGACGAGGCCGCCGCGAACCGCTCCAAGGCGCGCTCGGCGATGGCCGCCACCGACGGTGCCGCGTCCGCCCCCGCGGTCTCGGTCAGCCCCGGTTCGGTGCAGGCGCTGGCCCAGCAGATCATCGGCAACGACGCGCAGTTCCAGTGCTTCAGCCAGATCGTGAAGCGCGAGAGCGGCTGGAACTACACCGCCACCAACAAGAGTTCCGGCGCGTACGGCCTGGTCCAGGCGCTGCCCGGCACCAAGATGGCCTCGGCCGGTGCCGACTGGCGCACCAACCCGGCCACCCAGATCAAGTGGGGCCTCGGCTACATGAACAGCCGCTACGGCAGCCCCTGCGGCGCCTGGTCGTTCTGGCAGTCGCACCACTGGTACTAGGAACACCCGCTACGGCGAACACCACCGCGGCCCCGGTCACGCTTCCGCCGTGACCGGGGCCGCGGTGTTCCCCGATCACGGGCGGGCCGCGCCGCCCGGGCCGCGCTGACCAGTGGGCCCGCGGGCGGCGCGGTCCTGGGTGCGGACGCGGGGACGGGGAGGGGTCCTGGTGGCTCCCCGCACCGGCCGGTCCGCCGACAGGTGGCTCCGGGTTCCCGATCGGCTCCTCCCCGCTGCCCCGTGCCTGAAACCACCCAGGACATGCGGGTTTGCCCCGGATCCGGCCCCGAAGAAGCCGCACTGATCGTGCCCGCGGGGCGGACTCACCGCGTCCCGGCCGGGTAGCGTCTTCCTGACGGCCGTGGCGGGACCCACGGCGTGCCGCCGCACCGGGCGGCTCCGGCGGGGAGAAGTGGTAGCGAGCATGGCGCGGGGCGGAAAGGCCTTCAAGGCCGTGGCCAAGGGGATGGCCGTGGTGGCGAGCGCGGCCGCCGTGATCGAACGGCGCCGGCGGGCCGCGATGGCGGCCGACTTCCACGAACCGCCGCTTCCCGCGCCGCCGGCCGACCCGCTGCCCGGACCGCGGACCGGGTTCACCCCGCCGCCCGTCGTTCCCCCGCCCCTGCCCGCACCCGCTCCCGAGCCCGCCCCGGTTCCCGCGCCCGCTCCGCCCGTCGCCCCCGCCGCCTCCCACTCCCACTCCCACGGGCACTTCGGCCGGCCTGCCACCCCCGCCGAGGCGGTGCCGTGGGGGCTGCGGGTCGCCGCCGAGTCCACCTGGCGGCTGCTGCTGCTCGGCGGCGCGCTGTACGTCGTCTTCTACATCGTCGACATGCTGCGGCTGGTCGCCTTCGCGGTGCTCGCCTCGCTGCTGATCTCCGCGCTGCTGGAGCCCACCGTCTCCTGGCTGCGCCGCCACGGCGTCCCGCGCTCGCTGGCGGCCGGCGGGGTGTTCATGAGCGGACTGGCCGGCATCGGGCTGGTCGGCTGGTTCGTGGTCTGGCAGGTGACCACCAACCTGGAGACCGTCACCAGCAAGGTCAAGGCCGGTGTCGACCAGCTGCGGGACTGGCTGATCACCGGGCCGCTGCACCTGACCGAGCAGCAGATCACCGACTTCGCCAACCAGATCACCAAGGCGATCAGCACCAACACCGAGCAGATCACCTCGGCCAGCCTCACCGGCGCGCAGATCGCCGTCGAGGTGCTGACCGCCGTCCTGCTCGCGTTCTTCACCACCTTCTTCTTCCTCTACGACGGCGAGCGGATCTGGAACTGGGCGCTGCGCGGCCTGCCCCGGCACTCCCGCTACGCGATGGCCGGCGCCGGCCCCAAGGCCTGGGCCACGCTCACCGCCTACGTCCGCGGCACCGTCTGCGTGGCCTTCATCGACGCGGTCTGCATCGGCATCGGCATCCAGCTGCTCGGCGTGCCGATGGCGCTGCCGCTCGCCGTGATCATCTTCCTGGGCGCCTTCGTCCCGCTGGTCGGCGCGCTGGTCACCGGGACGGTGGCGGTGCTGATCGCGCTGGTCACCACGACGCCCTGGACGGCGCTGATGGTGCTGGCGGTGCTGATCGCCGTCCAGCAGATCGAGGGCCATGTGCTCCAGCCGCTGATCCTCGGCCGCGCCGTCCGGGTCCACCCGCTCGGCGTGGTCCTCGGGGTGGCCGCCGGCTCCATCATCGGCGGCATCGGCGGCGCCATCGTCGCCGTCCCCCTGATCGCCGTCACCAACACCGTGGTCACCCACCTGCGCCGCCGCAACGAGGCCGGCCAGGCCGTCTTCACCGCCCTCGAAGCCGCCCGCGAAGCCGCCGCCCGCCCCCCGGCCCCCTGACCCCCGGCCCTCTGATCCCAGGGCTCCGCGCACGCGAACGGGCCCCTCGTCAGGGACTCGGTCGAGTCCGGGACGAGGGGCCCGTTCGTGGTGGTGCGGGTCAGGCGGTGACGCTCGCGAGGGCGGCCTCGGAGTCGAGGACACCGGCGACGGCCTGGAGCACGGCGGCGATCTTCATCGACGCCTGGACGACCTCGCGGTCGACGCCGGCCTTGCGCAGCACGGCCTCGTGCGAGTCGAGGCACTGGCCGCAGCCGTTGATCGCGGAGACCGCGAAGCACCAGAGCTCGAAGTCGATCTTCTCGACGCCCGGAGTGCCGATGATGTTCATCCGCAGACCGGCCCGCATGCTGCTGTACTCCTTGTCGGAGAGCAGGTGCAGCGTCCGGTAGTAGACGTTGTTCATCCCCATGATCGCGGCCGCGCCCTTGGCGGCGTTGTACGCCTCCGGGGAGAGGTTGGCCTTGGCCTCGGGCTCCAGCTCGCGCAGGACGGCGGGGCTGCGGGTGGCCATCGCGCAGGAGAGGACGGTGCCCCACAGCTGCTGGGCGGGGAGGTCGGAGTTGCCGATGACCGAGCCCAGGTTGAGCTTGAGGTCCTTGGCGTAGTCCGGGAGGGCGGACTTCAGGTCGTCGAGGGCCATGGGTCAGCCCGCCAGGAGGGCCTGGGCGTCGAGGGTGTCGTCACCCTTGTTCCAGTTGCAGGGGCACAGCTCGTCGGTCTGCAGGGCGTCCAGCACCCGCAGGACCTCCTTGGGGTTACGGCCGACGGAGCCGGCGGTCACCATGGCGAACTGGACCTCGTTGTTCGGGTCGATGATGAAGACGGCGCGCTGGGCGGTGCCGTCCGCGTTCTCGACGCCGCAGGCGCGCATCAGGTCGTGCTTGACGTCGGCCAGCATCGGGAACGGCAGGTCGTTCAGGTCCTTGTGGTCCTTGCGCCAGGCGTGGTGCACGAACTCCGAGTCGCCGGAGACGCCGAGGATCTGGGCGTCGCGGTCGGCGAACTCCTCGTTCAGCTTGCCGAACGCGGCGATCTCGGTCGGACAGACGAAGGTGAAGTCCATCGGCCAGAAGAAGACGACTCGCCAGCCGTTCTGGCCCTCCGAGGAGTAGTCCTTGAACTCCAGCTTGTCCGCGGACGGCCCTTCCACGCCCTTGAGGTTGTAGGCCGGGAACTGGTCACCGATCGTGAGCACGTTCGCTTCTCCTGAGGTGAGGTGAGGGGAGTTTGTCCGGTTTGCGGAACGGGCTCCACCATTCCACATCGTGGACTGATCAGGGAAATAGCTACACTCGATGTGTCTGATCGGAGAGAGTTATCAACAGCCCCACGCCCCCCTCCCGCCCCGTCCGTCGCAGGGCCGCCGCCCGTAAACCCGACGCCGCTGTGGCGAACGCCACCACGCGCAGCCCCCGGACGCCCACGGTCGCCCAGCTCAAGGCCTTCGTGGCGGTGGCCGAGCACCGGCACTTCCGGGAGGCCGCGGCGGCCACCGGGACGAGCCAGCCGGCGCTCTCCGGGGCGGTCGCCGCGCTGGAGGAGTCGCTGGGCGCGCAGCTCGTCGAGCGTACGACGCGCCGGGTGATGATCACTCCACTGGGGGAGCGCGTGCTGGAGCACTCGCGCCGGGTGCTCGCCTCCCTGCAGGCCCTCACCGAGGAGGTGGAGGCCGCCCGCCGCCCGTTCACCGGGCCGCTGCACCTGGGCGTCATCCCGACCGTCGCGCCGTACCTGCTGCCGACCGTGCTGCGGCTGGTCCGCGACCGCTACCCGGAGCTGGAGCTGCACGTCCACGAGGAGCGCACGCCCTCGCTGCTGGAGGGGCTGGCCGCCGGGCGGCTGGACGTGCTGCTGCTGGCGCTGCCGGCCGGCGGCAGCGCGCCGACCCGGGACATCCCGCTGTTCGACGAGGACTTCGTGCTGGTCGTCCCGGCCGGCCACGAGCTGGC
>NZ_BAAAKJ010000014.1:3789-10490 GCF_039527695.1 Kitasatospora putterlickiae | reverse complement strand
GACGTGCCGCGCGACGTGCTGCTCGACCTGGACGTGCTGCTGCTGGAGGAGGGCCACTGCCTGCGCGACCAGGCCCTCGACATCTGCCGCGAGGTCGGCGCCGACCAGGCCGGCTCCACCACCAGGGCGGCCAGCCTGTCCACCCTGGTGCAACTGGTGGCCGGCGGCCTCGGGGTGACCCTGCTGCCCGCCACCGCGCTGGACGTCGAGGCGGGCCGCGCCGACCGGCTGGCCGCCGTCCGCTTCGCCGCCCCCGCGCCGGGCCGCCGGATCGGCCTCGCCACCCGGCCGGGATCGGCCCGCAGCGCCGAGTACGATCGCTTCGCCGTCACGCTGCGTGAGGTGCTGGCCGAACTGCCGGTCCGGATCGTCGAACCGTAGGCCCCGCCGTCAGATCGCGGCGGGCGCGCCGAGGCAGAGGCCGACCGTGGTGGCGACCAGCAGGTCCAGCGCCCGGCGGGACTCCTCCTCGGGGTCCTCACCGGCGGCCTTGAGCACCAGGTAGCGGTCGGTCAGCCCGTTGAAGCCGGCCAGGAAGTACACCGAGACCTCCTGCGCGGGCAGCGGCAGTGACAGTCCGTGGGCGGCGGCGAGCCCGGTGAGCAGCTCGGCCGCGGTGGTCTCGATCTCGTGCTGGACCGCCCGCATGATCTCCTGCAGGTCCGGGTCGCGCAGCGCCATCGCGGAGAACTCGGTGATCAGCGCGCACCTGCCGTGCTCGCCGACGGCGCTGTCCCACAGGGCGTAGACCATCGTGCGGACCTGCTCGCCGAACGGGCCCTCGTCCGGCGCGGACGCCCGCACCTGGCCGATGAAGTCGGCGGTCAGCTGTTCGACGACGGCCCGGTAGAGGTCCTTCTTGGTGCCGAAGGTGTAGTGCACCGTCGCCTGTGCCACGCCCAGCTCGGCCGCGATGGCGCGGGTGCTGCCGGCGGCCACGCCCTCGCGGGCCATCAGGTCGATGGCGGCCTGGATGAGTTGGGGGCGCCGTTCGGCGGCCGGGACATGAGCCATTGGGCCAGGGTATCGCCATGTTCACACAACTGGATCGAACGATTGCGTCACATGCTCTCGTCGGTCGACTTTGTCACGCGAACAAGTTGTGCGTACGGTGGTGCGGACGACCGGGCCGGGCGCCCGCGTCCGCCGGCGCGTCCCGCCAGGACGACCCGCTGCCCGAACGGCCCGCCCGAACGACTTTCCCGAACGACCCGACCGAAGGTGCACGCATGGCCACGTACCTGTACCGCCTGGGCCGACTCTGCTTCCGCCGCAGGCGGACCGTGCTCGCCGTCTGGCTCGCCCTGCTGATCGCCGTCGGCGGCGCGGCGGCGGCCTTCGGCGGCGCGACCTCCGAGGAGTTCAAGGTCCCCGGCACCGAGGCCCAGGCCACCCTGGACCGGATCAAGGGCACCTTCCCCGAGCAGGGTCACGGCTCCGCCCAGGTGGTCTTCGCCACCGAGGCGCCCGGCGGCATCGCCGCCCCCGGGAACGCCGAGGCGGTCGGCGAGGCGGTCGCCCGGATCGCCGCCGTCCCGGGCGTCGCGGGCGTGCCCGACCCGTTCGCCACCGGCGCGGTCTCCCCGGACGGCAAGGTCGCGCTGGGCCTGGTCTCCTTCGACCGCGAGCTCGGCGACATCACCGACCAGCAGCGCGACGCCGTCAGGGCGGCGGCGGACCCGGCCCGCGCGGCCGGGGTCACGGTCGCCTTCGGCGGCGACGCCTACAACGAGATGGCGCAGGTCGACGGCGGCGAGGCGATCGGCCTGATGGTGGCCGGCCTGGTCCTGGTGGTCACCCTGGGCTCGCTGGTCGCGGCCGGGCTCCCGCTGGTCACCGCCCTGATCGGGGTCGGCGTCGCGATGGCCGGCGTGGTCACCGTGGCGGGCTCGTTCGAGATCATCTCCACCGCGCCGGTGCTGGCGCTGATGGTCGGCCTGGCGGTCGGCATCGACTACGCCCTGTTCATCGTCTCCCGGCACCGCCGCCACCTCACCGAGGGCCTGGAGCCGGAGGAGGCCGCCGCCCGCGCGAACGCGACCGCCGGCAGCGCCGTGGTCTTCGCCGGCCTCACCGTCGTCGCCGCGCTGGCCGGCCTGGCCGTCGCCGGCGTGCCGTTCCTGACCGTGATGGGCCTGGCGGCCTCCGGCGCCGTCGTCATCGCGGTGCTGGTCGCGATCACCCTGCTGCCCGCCCTGCTCGGTTTCGCCGGCCGCGGCATCGACCGGCTGCCGGTCTGGCGGCGCGCGGTGCGGAACACCGGGCGCACGACGCTCGGCGAGCGCTGGGCGCGCTTCGTGGTGCGCCGCCCGCTGGCCGTCCTGCTGGCCGGCCTCACCGCGCTGGGCGCGCTCGCCGTGCCCGCCGCGAGCCTCACCCTCGGCCTGCCCGGCGGCGGCTCGCAGGCCGAGGGCACCGACGCCCGCACCGCGTACGACCTGGTCGACCGCGGTTTCGGCCCCGGCTTCAACGCCCCGCTGGTGGTCGTCGTCGACGCCGCGGGCGCCGAGCGGCCGGAACAGGCGGTGCAGGACGTGGCGGGCCGGCTCGCCGCCCTGCCCGGCGTGCGGACCCTGCTCCCGCCGCAGCTCGACCAGCCGAGCGGCACCGCGCTCGTCCCGGTCATCCCGGAGACCGGCCCGGACCACGCCGACACCCGGCGGCTGGTCACCGACATCCGCGACCAGCGCGACGCGATCCAGGCCGGGACCGGCGCGCGGATCGACGTCACCGGCACCACCGCCGCCAACATCGACGTCTCCGCCAAGCTCGGCGACGCGCTGCCGCCGTTCGTCGCGGTGATCGTGGGCATCGCGCTGGTGCTGCTGGCGCTGGCCTTCCGCTCGATCCTGGTGCCGCTGAAGGCGGTGGCGGGCTTCCTGCTCTCCATCACGGCCTCGCTCGGCGCCGTCGTCGCGGTCTACCAGTGGGGCTGGCTGGACGGCCTGATCGACGTGCCCAAGGTCGGCCCGGTGGTCAGCTTCGTGCCGATCCTGCTGATCGGCGTGCTGTTCGGGCTGGCGATGGACTACGAGCTGTTCCTGGTCTCCGGGATGAAGGAGCACCACGTGCACGGCATGACGCCGAGGGACGCGGTGGTGGCCGGGGTGCGGGGCGGCGCCCGGGTGGTCACCGCGGCGGCGCTGATCATGATCGCGGTCTTCGGCTCGTTCGTCTTCGGCCACGACCCGATCGTCCAGCCGATCGGCTTCGCGCTCGCGGTGGGCGTGCTGGTGGACGCCTTCGTGGTGCGGATGGCCCTGGTGCCGGCCGCGATGGCGCTGTTCGGCCGGGCAGCCTGGTGGTTCCCGAAGAGCCTGGACAAGGTGGTGCCGCGGGTGGACATGGAGGGCGAGCGGCTGATGGCCCGGATGGAGCCCGCCGCGAGCGGCACCGCGAGCGGCACCGGCACGGAGCCGAAGGTGCCCGAGCGGGTCTGACGGGCCCGCGGGGCCGTCGCCCCGGCGCGGCCCCGCGGTCCGTTACGGCAGGCGCTGCTCGAACCAGACCACCTTGCCGGTGCCCAGCCGGGTCGCGCCCCAGCGCTCGGCGCACCGGGCCACGATCTGCAGGCCCCGCCCGCGCTCGTCCTCCGGTCCGGCCCGGCGCGGCCGGGGCAGCAGCGGGCTGTCGTCGCCGACCTCGCAGCGCAGCCGGGTGGTGCGGACCAGGCTCAGCGTCACCGGGCGGGTGGCGTGCTGGACGGCGTTGGTGACCAGCTCGCTGACCATCAGTTCGGTCGCCTCGGTCAGCTCCTCCAGCCCCCAGCGGCGCAGCGTGTGCGCGGCCAGCCGGCGGGCCCGGCCCGGCGTCTCGTTGCGCGGCTGGAGGTACCAGTGCGCGACGTCCCCGGCCGGGATGCCGTCGAAGCAGGCGGCCAGCAGCGCGATGTCGTCGCCCCGGTCGCCGGGCGGCAGGATCCGCAGCGCCTCCTGGCAGAGGTGCTCGGGCGCGTGCCGGTGGGCGCCGGCGAGCCGGGCGCGGAGCAGTTCGAGGCCGTCGCTGAGCGGCCGGTTGCGGGTCTCCACCAGACCGTCGGTGAACAGCAGCAGGGCCGAGCCGGGCGGCGCGGGCAGTTCGACGGAGGAGAAGTCGACCCCGCCGACGCCGATCGGCGCGCCCGCCTCCAGGTCGAGCAGCTCGGCCGTGCCGTCCGGCTGGACGAGCACCGGCGGCACGTGTCCGGCGTTGGCGAGCACCACCCGGTTGGCGATCGGGTCGTAGACGGCGTAGACGCAGGTCGCCAGGTGCTGTTCGCGGCCGAGCCGCTGGGCCTGCTCGTCCAGGTGGTAGAGCACCTCGTGCGGCGGCAGGTCGAGCGCGGCCAGGGTCTGCGCGCTGGTGCGCAGCTGGCCCATGATGGCGGCCGAGGTCAGCGAGTGGCCCATCACGTCGCCGACGATCAGGGCCACCCGGTTGCCGGGCAGCGGCACGGCGTCGTACCAGTCGCCGCCGACCTGGGCGCCGCGCTCGCCGGGCAGGTAGCGCTGGGCGAGCCGGACGCCGTGCGGCTGGGGGAGGCGCAGCGGCAGCATGCTGCGCTGGAGCTCGTTGGCTATCTCCCACTCGCGGGCGTACCGCAGCGCGGTGTCGACGGCCAGCCCGGCCTGGGTGGCGAGGTGGGCGGCGGTGGCGGTGTCGGTGGCGTCGAAGCCCGGCCGGCCGCTCTTGGCGGACGGGCGCCGGATCAGCACCAGCAGTCCCAGCACGGTCTTGCGCCCGCGCAGCGGCAGGGCGAGCACGGAGGTGCCCGGGCTGAGCCGGGCGAGGCCGCGGGCGCCGTACAGCTCGCGCAGCAGTTCGGTGGTGCGGGCGCTGCCGGTGGCCCCGGCGGTGCCGAGCACGACCGGTTCGGCGGGGCGGCGGCTGAGCAGGGTGTGGGCGAGCGCGCCGCCGCGGGTGACGGGGGTGGCCGGGCCCGGGTCGGCGGTGGAGCGGGCGCCGTAGCGGCTGCCGTAGCGGTCGCGGCGGTCGTCTCCGGTCGGGCGGCCGCGCCGGCCGAGCCGGGTGCCCTGGCTGTGGTGGATCCGCAGCTGCTCGGGGAAGCCGGGCTCGCGCTCGACGTTGGGCAGCGGGTCGCGCAGGTGGACGACGGCGGCGTCGGCGAGGGCGGGGACGAGCACCCGGCCGACGTTGCGCAGGGTGGCGGCCAGGTCGAGCGCGCTGTTGATCCGCCGGGTCGCGGAGTCGAGGTAGGCGAGGCGCTCGGGGACCCGCTCCGGGGGTGACGACGGGCGGCGCGGGGTCGGCAGGGCAGGCGGCTCTCCGGCCTCGGGATAAAGCTGGTCGCGCACGGGGGCCTGTCCTGGGATCGTTACGGTCTGTGGTCTGTCGGGGACTGCCTGGGTCTGCCTCGGTCTGCTGGCCTGTCCGAGCCCGCGGTCCCGGCCGTCAGCCGGTCCGCCGGCAGCGGAGGAAGAGCTGCTCCTCCGGCGGCAGCGAGGTGCTGGCGGGCGCGTACGGACGTCCCTCCAGCTCCTCGACCGCGAACCCGGCGGCCAGCAGGACCCGTTCGAGATCCTCCCGCAGGAATCCGCTGATCCGCAGCTCCCGGCCGAGGAACGGCAGGGGAACGTGGTCGAGATCCGTCTCGACCATACCGAGCGCCAGCAGCCCGCCGGGCCGCAGCAGCTCGCGCAGCCGGCCCAGCACCACGGGGATCTCGTCCTGGGGGAGCAGGATCAGCGAGAAGAAGGCGGTGACCGCGTCGAAGGTGCCGCGCCCGGCGGGGCCGAGCCGCGGCACGTTCCAGGCGGAGCGGGCGCGCTCGGTGGCGAGGTCGTACATGTCCATGCGGTGCAGGACGGGCGGGTGCGGGCCGGAGTGGCGGGCCTGCCGGGCCAGGGTCAGCATGACGTCCGAGAGGTCCACACCGGTGACGCGCAGCCCGGCGCCGGTCAGCTGCCGGACGGTCGGGTCGCCGTTGCCGCAGCCGACGTCCAGCACCTCGGCGCCCGGCCCCAGTTCGGCCAGCAGGCGGCGTCCGCAGGCCAGCTGCCCGTCCTTCGAGGGGAACGCCTCGGCGTAGCCGGTGCCGATGGTGTCGAAGGCGACCGCCTGCAGGGCGCGCGCGGCCCGGCGGCGCAGGACGTCGGACCCGTCGTCGCCACCCGCGTCCTCGTCGACGGGGAACGGATTCGGTATCTGTCCGGTCGTCACGATTGAGAGGCACCTTTCCGGCCGGGCCTCCGGTCGGCTGGACGAGGCGCGAGGCCGGGCCGCCGTCTCCTCCCGGCGTCCGCACTGCCCCGCCGACCCGCTGCCGGTGGCGGTACGTCACGCTCCCCGCGTCACAATGACTGCATTGCCACGCTGACTGCACGCTGACACTTTGCACAGACTCTTTGCACAGAGACACTCTGCACTGCGGGAGCGCCGCCGCGCTGCCTTTTCCGGATGCTTCACCGGAGAAGTGCACTCGTGTGTGTACTGGCATCCGAGAATATGCGTGATCACTGTGCCGTGGGGTCCGTTTCCGGCCAACTCGTGGCGGGTTGGCCGACGGAGCCCCCTTCTCGGGCGCGCCGGGCGCGCGCCAGGGTGGTGCGGTCTGGTCCCGCGCGCCGTACAGTCGGCCGCCCTACCTTCCTGACCTGCGGCTTCGTCGATGGACGGGCCGACAACCGGGCGTTTATTGAACGTCAATCCGGTCGGTGCACAGTGGAGTCCAGCGCCGGGGAAGCGTTGAAGGTGGTCCCGCA
>NZ_BAAAKJ010000014.1:0-3751 GCF_039527695.1 Kitasatospora putterlickiae | reverse complement strand
ACGCTCACGGGGGAAGGCCTCCACGGGGGACACGGGGGAGCGGAGGCCTACGGCGCGGGGGGAGAGAGGGGCTCGGTGTGCTGCCGGGAGATGAGGTCCGCCACGGGGGAGGCCTCGGGCACACCGAGCCGCGTGAAGATGGCGTGGGCTTCGCGCAGACACGCCAGGCCGCGTGCGGGCTGGGCGAGGCCGAGCAGGGCCTCGCCCAGTGCGGCGTCGGCCAGGCCCTGGCAGTAGGCGGAGTCCATCTCCAGTCCGATCGCCAGCGACTCCTCGGCCGCCTCGGCCGCCTCGGCGTGCTGGCCGGCGGCGAGCAGGGCGGAGGAGAGCCGGGCGAGGGTGTAGCCCTCGCGCAGCCGGTTCTGCTGCGACTGGTAGAGCCGGTGGGACTCGCGCAGGTGCTCGGCGGCGGTGGCGGGATCGTCGGCCGAGGAGAGCACGACGCCGAGCTGGTACAGCGTGTCGGCCAGGCAGGGGCCGTTCTTCGAGGCGCGCGCGGTGGCGACCGCCTCGGTGACCGAGCGGACGGCCTGCTCGACCTGTCCGAGCCCGAGCCGGGCCCGGGCGAGGTTGGCCAGCAGCCGCGCCTCGCTGATCGGGGCGCCGACGACCCGGCTGATGGTCAGGGCCTGCTCGAAGAACGGCGCCGCCTCGGCCGGGCGGTTGCCGAGGCTGAGGATGATGCCGAGGGTGTTGGCCGCCATCGACCGCATCACGGTCATGTCCTCGGGACCCAGCAGGCCCAGGCTCTTGCGCAGCGACTGCTCGGAGCTCTGGAAGTCACCGGTGACGGACTGCAGGGTGCCGAAGGCGAAGTGCACCCGCGCGAGTGCCGCCGCGTCGCCGTGCTGCTCCGCGCTCCCCTCGGCGGTCTCCAGCATGCGGCGCACCCGGGGCCCGTGCGTCGGGTCCTCGACCAGGCTGTCCAGGATGATCAGCAGGTCGACGGCGGGCCGCAGCAACGCGCTCGGCCCCTGGACGGCGGCCTCGACCGAGCTGAGCAGCAGGCCGATCTCGGCCCGGACCCACTCCTGCGCGTAGTCGCTGGTGATCAGCGGCACGCCGGCGGAACCCGGGGCGTTCAGCGGCTCGGGCAGCTGGTCGTCGGGCTCGATGGCCTGGGCGGCGTTGCGGACCGTGGCGAGCAGCAGGTCGAGCAGCCGCAGCACGGCGGCCTGCTGCTCCTCGAGGTCCCCCACCCGCTCGTTCTGCCGCTGCGCGTAGAGCCGGAGCAGGTCGTGGTACCGGTAGCGGCCCGCCGAGAAGGTCTCCAGCATGTTGGCCTCGACGAGCGCCTCGGCGAGGTTCTCGGCCGCGGTCTCGTCCGTCCCGAGCAGCGCCGCCACCGCCGCGAGCGGCAGGTCCGGCGAGTCCACCACCGAGAGCAGCCGGAAGGCCCGCGCCTCGGCGGGGGAGAGCTGGCCGTAGCCGAGCCCGATGGTGGTCTCCACGGCGAGGTTGCCGAGTTGGAGCTCGTCCAGGCGCCGGCGCTGATCGGCTAAGCGCCGGGCGAGGTCCGAGACGCTCCAGCGGGGGCGGCTGGCGAGCCGGGCCGCGGCGATCCGGACGGCGAGCGGCAGGAAGCCGCAGGCGGTCACCACCGCCATGGCCGCCTCCGGTTCGGCGGCGACGCGCTGCTCGCCGACGATCGCGGAGAACAGCGCCAGCGCCTCCTCCGGCGTCAGCTCCTCGACGTCCACCAGGTGCGCGCCGGGGATGCCGGCCAGCCGGGAGCGGCTGGTGGCGAGCACCGCGCAGCCGGAGACCCCGGGGATCAGCGGCCGGATCTGCTCGGAGTCCTGGGCGTTGTCGAGCAGGATCAGCATCCGCCGGCTGGCGAGCAGCGAGCGGTAGAGGGCGGCGCGCTGCTCCAGCGAGTCCGGGTTCTCGGTGACGCCGAGGGCGTGCAGGAAGTCACCGAGGACCACGGCCGGGTCGGAGGGTGAGGCGCCCGCGCCGCGGAGGTCGACGTACAACTGCCCGTCCGGGAACTCCGCGCGCACCCGGTGGGCGACGTGCACGGCGAGCGTGGTCTTGCCGACGCCGCCGATGCCGGCCAGCGAGGTGACCACGACGGCCTGGCCGGTGGCGTTCATCAGGACGGCCGAGAGGTCGGAGACCATCTCGGCCCGGCCGCTGAAGTCCGACACGTCGGCCGGGAGTTGGGCGGGCGCCGGCGGAGCGGCGGGCCCCTCCTCGCGGGCGGCGGCCGGTGGCGCGGGCGCGGCCGGGAGGGCCAGCGTGGGGTCCGCGGCCAGGATCCGGGAGTGCATGGTGGACAGCCCGGCGCCCGGTTCGACGCCCAGCTCGTCGATCAGCAGCTTGCGGGTGTCGGTGTAGACGCCGAGGGCCTCCGCCTGGCGGCCGCAGCGGTACAGCGCCAGCATCAGCAGCTCGCGCAGCCGCTCGCGCAGCGGGTGCTCGGCGGTGAGCGAGTTCAACTCGCCGACCACCTCGGCGTGCAGGCCGATGTCGAGGGCGAGCGCGCACCGCTCCTCGGCGACCGAGACCTGGCGCTCGGCGAGCCGCAGCCGCTGGGCGTCCGCGTACGGGCCGGGCACGCCGGTGAGCGGGCGGCCGGCGAACAGCGCGAGCGAACGGACCAGCAGCCGGTGGGCGTTGTCGAGGTCCCCGGCGTTGCGGGCGGTCGCGGCCTCGGCGGCGAGCTGCTCGAAGACCGTCATGTCGAGGGCCTCGGCCGGGATGTGCAGGGCGTAGCCGTCGGCGACCGAGACCAGGAACTCGGCGGGCCGCCGCACCTCCCGGCGGGGCTCGATCACCGTGCGCAGACGGGAGACGTAGGTGCGCAGCGCCGCGACGGCCTGGGTGGGCGGGCGCTCGCCCCAGAGTCCGTCGACGAGGTCCTGGGTGGTGACCGGGCGTCCGGCGTGCAGCAGGAGCATCGTCAGGACGGCCTGCTGCTGAGGCGAGCCGAGGGCGAGCTGCCCGCCGTGGAGCCAGGCCTGGACCGGACCGAGTACCTGGAAGCGCAGCGCCGGTGCAGGCGGCGTCTCCCGCAACTCCATGTGGTCCCCCGATGGCCTGGTGTCGATTTCCCGGTAGGGCGCTCGGCGGTTCCGCCCTTGTGGTGGCCTCAGCTTAGGCGGGGGGCCGACTCTGCCGGACGGCACGGTCAGCCGCACGATGTTTATCGGACATTTAATCAACCCTACGATACTGACCTCGCGCCCGCGCCAAGTCGGTGGGGCGGAAGACACTTGATGACCGAAAGGCGGCCATGCATGGCCAACGACCAGAGCGACACCCCCGTGGCGACCGTGCCGGCCGACGAGGCCGTCACGGCGGAGGCCGGCCAGGCCGTCGAGGGCGCGGTCGCCGCGACCTCGGAGCAGGCCGACTACGCCGAGCCCTCCGCCGACCGCAAGGCCGACCTGCAGGACGACCTCTTCGGCGACGAGGCCCAGTACATCACGGAGACCGAGGCGCCCGCCGACGGCCAGGCGGCCACCGAGCGCGAGCCGCAGGGCGTCATCGCCAGCCACCCGTAGGTCCATCCCATCAGCGGTTCCAGGGGGGAACGCTTGAACAGGCTCCGTCGCCTCACGGTCGTCGCCGTCTCGACGATCGTGGTGACCACCGGCTACCTCGTGACGGCCACCGGCGCCTCCGCCGGCATCATCGCCGGTCACCCGTAGCCCACACAGCACCCGAGTGCCCCGTACCCCGCCGTCCCGGCGGTGCGGGGCACTCGCGCGTCCGGGGCCGGGCCCGGTGGCCGGAATCCGCCGCT
>NZ_BAAAKJ010000013.1:2265-12746 GCF_039527695.1 Kitasatospora putterlickiae | reverse complement strand
GCGGCGGCGCCGAGTGGATCGAGAACGACGTCCAGCCCAGCCGCGACGGTGTCCCGTACGTGCTGCACGACGACACCGTCGACCGCACCACCAACGGCAGGGGCCGTATCCGCGACCTGAGTGCCGCCCAGCTCGACGCCCTGGACGCGGGCTCCTGGTTCGGACCGACCTACGCGGGCGCCCGGGTGCCGAGCCTGGCCGCCCAGCTGGAGGACCTGCGCACCCGCGGCGGCAACCTCCTCCTGGAGATCAAGGGCCCGCACACCCGCCAGGAGGTCGCCCGGATCGTCCAGGAGATCCGCGACCACGGCATGACCGGCCGGGTCTTCGTGCAGAGCTTCGAGACCGACGCCCTGCGCCACACCCGCGAACTCGCCCCCGAACTGCCGCTGGGCCTGCTGCGCGGCAGCCTCGACGCCGACCCGGTGGCCCTGTCGAAGGAACTCGGGCTGTCCGCCTACAACCCGTCCGACGGCGCCCTCGCCTCCCGCCCCGGCGTGGTCAACGACCTGCACACGGCCGGCGTCGCGGTCAACGTCTGGACCGTCGACTCGGCCACCCGCTGGAAGGCCCTGGAAGCCGCCGGCGTCGACGGCATCATCACCAACCGCCCCACCGAGCTGACGACTTGGCTCTCCGCTCACCACTAACGGCGCGCACGACAGGCAGCAAGGAGGTTCCGATGCCCGAGGACGACGGCACGAGGGCGGCCCGCACGCCCGACGGTCGGGTCCACGTCGACTTCTACGCCAAGCGGGCCGTGGCCGACGGCCGCACCGTCGAACTGACCTACGGCGACTGCCGCCTCCTCCTCGCCCTCATCGCGCAGGGCGAGGAGTTCCGCTCCCACCAGGACCTGGGCCTGCGGGTGTGGAACCACTCCCGGGCCACCCGGCACGACATCGGCGTCCGCCTCGCCTACCTGCGCGCCAAGCTCGGCCCGGAGTGGATCGAGACCAGCGCCGACGGCCACCGCCTCGGCCGCCCCCCGCTCCCGCCGACCCCTTGACGTCGCTTCCCTCTTCACACGGCCCGGCGGCTCCGCAGAATGGACGGGCGCCAACGGCGCCACTGCGCCACGACACGAGGGGGAGACGGGATGCCGCGACGTCGAGCACCGCTGGGCGGCAACGGAGCCGTGGCGAGATTCGCCGAACGGCTCCAGGACACCCGGGAGACCTCGGGACTGACGCTTCGTCAACTCTCTCGCCGGTCTGGATTCTCGCCCGCCACGCTGTCGACGGCGGAGAGCGGGCGGAGGCTCCCGTCCTGGGACGTGACGGCCGCGTTCGTGGCGGGGTGCGGCGAGACGGACACCGGGCGTTGGCGCGGGCTCTGGGAGGCGGCCCGCGAGGAGGCGGCCGGCGCGGGGGCACCACCGTCGGCGGGGGAGGCGGAGCAGGCGGACGGCAGGACCCCGGGCCCGGACGGGCCGAACACCGACCGGACAGCGGACGGGCCGCCCGCGGGCACCGACGCCGATCCGGCCGTCACGCCCCGGCGCGGCCTGCTGCGCCGCACCTGGCCCATGGCGGTGGTCGCGCTGATCTCCTCGGCGGCGACGGCGCTCGGCCTGCTGCTCGCCACGCCCGCCGACAAGTCCCTGCCGGCCGCGCAGGACGGATCCGACCCCAAGCCGTACGACTGCCCGGCGGACGCCACCAACCTCGACCAGGTCCCGGTGGTGCTCCCGCAGGAGACCGTGATCGACGGGCGCGTCCAGCCCTCCGGCACGGTCCTCGGCACCGTGACGCTCCGCCACTCGGCGCGCTGCGGGGGAGCGTGGTCCCGGTTCGACCCGGACGGCACCGTCTTCACCCAGCCCAACCAGGGCACCGTCACCACCCGCGCGGTCCGGACCAGCGACGGCACCTACACCCAGTTCCACCTCGGCCACATCGACCAGAGCTACGCCGACCTCCTACTGACCGGCATCGGCTGCGTCGAGGCCCACGCGACGGTCACCGTCGCCAACGACGGTGTCACCGCGGAGGGCGTCACCCAGTGCCTGCCCAAGCTCGCTTGACGCCAAGGCGGCGTCCGGCGCGCGCTGCGCCGCGCCGCGCCGCCGCCGTTGTTCACCGTTGTTCCGTCGACTGGGGCGTCCGTCCAGAACGGAGCCGGTCGTTGTTCGGCGACGTTCGGAACCGGAGCGAACCCGCTGGTCAGCGGCTTGCCGGTGAGCTTCTCTGACAGGGCGCAACCCGCGGCCTGACCGGGCCGCGGCCCTGCTCCCGCATCGGGATCAAGTCGGAGAAAGGTACCGAACCATGAGGATTCCGCGTCTCAGGGAAGCGCTGCTCGCGGGGGCCGTCACGGCCTCGCTCGCGATCACCGCCACCCCCGCGTCGGCCACCGCCGACACCGCCACCACGACCACCGCCGCCACGACCACCACCGACACGATCACCACCGCGCCCCTCACCCAGCCGTCGTGGTGCGGCTGGCAGCCGGCCAACAACTCCAACATGTTCGCCGTCGTCTCCTGGGACTTCGTCAACGTCCGCTCCGGCCAGGGCACCGAGTGCGACGTCGTCGGCTCCGCGACCCGCTGGAACACGGTCCGCGCGCGCTGCTACATCGACAACGGCATCGGCGAGCGGTGGTACTACAGCGACGTCAACGGCGTCCGGGGCTGGATCTTCGGCGGAGCCCTCACCGGCCTCGCCGAACCCGCCCGCTGCTGACCCGAACCACTGACACCGAACCACTGACACCGATCCCGGGCGCCGAACCCGCCACCGCGGGTGCGGAGCCCGGGGCCCGTAATCGGTAGATCCACTCACGCGGACGACGTCCGACGGATATTCTCACCCTGCGCCGCGCCGTGCCGCACGATCCCGCAGCGCGACGAAGTCGTCCTGGTACGTGGAATGTTGAGGTGGGGGACATGGCGGACGAGCCGCAGATCACGGAGCTGGACTCGCTGGAGTTCTGGGTCACCGAGGACGACGAGGAGGACGCCGACACCATGGGCGTCTTCGGACGCGACCGCGACGCCGTCTTGCGCCGCGTCCCCCTCGGCGCCCTGCGTGACAACCTCACCGAGACCGTCGACGCGCTGCAGGCGCTGTTCGAGCGGATCGCGGAGCGCGGCGGCCCGATGCCGCTCAAGGAGGTCCAGCTCAGCTTCCAGGTCTCCGCCTCCGGCGGCGTGCAGCTGATCGGCAGCTCCCAGGTCCAGGGCACCCGCGGGATCACCTTCGTCTTCGGTCGCTGACGCACGACGGGGCCGGGCTCGATGGACCGGTTCGCCGCGCTACTCCTCGGCGCCAGCGACTACGACCTCGCGGGCTTCACACCCCTGCCCTTCGTCCCCCGGGACCTCGAACGGCTCGGCGAGGCCCTGCGGGCGCGCGGCTTCCGGGTCGTGCTGCCCCCGACCCGTGGCCAGGTCAGCGCCAACTTCGTGAACGGCGAGGTCGGCCACTTCCTGCGGACCGCCCGGCGCGGCGAGACGGTGCTGATCTGCCTGAGCGGCCACGGCCTGCACGCGGAGGGCAAGGACTACCTGATCCCCGAGGACCTGCACTCCGGGGTGGAGCCGCCCTGGTCCGGCTGCGTCGCCATCGACTGGAAGTACGAGGTCGAGCGGACCCCGGCCGCCCAGGTGCTGTTCCTGATCGACGCCTGCCGCAACGGCGTGCGGCAGGACTTCATGAGCGGGACGATCGGCTGGGCCACCGGGGAGGCCCTGGTTGTCGCCGGCCGCAAGGTCGCCCACCTGTACGCCTGCTCACCCGGCGAGTACGCGCGCTTCGTCGGCTCCGAGAACTCCCGGCAGGATCCCGGGAGCGGCTCGTTCAGCCTGTTCTCGCGCGCCGTCCTCGACGTGCTGCGCGCGCACGACGGGCCGCTGAACCTGGAGCAGCTGCGCGTCGACGCCCAGGCCCGGATCCAGGAGTTCCACGAGCGCTACGGCAAGCGGGGCCGGGCGCAGAACGTCCGGGTGCTCACCGACGTCGACCAGGCCGGGTTCCTGGTCGCGGGGCCGGCCCGGTACGAAGCCGTCCCGCCCGTCCCCGACGCCGTCGCGGGACCGGCCCCGGTCCTGCAGCCCCTCGCCGCCGACCTGACGGCCGCCCCGCCCGCCGACCCGGGAGAACTGCTCGGGCTGGCCGTCTACGAACTCCAGACGACCGGACGCACCGCCTACCTGGAGGAGTGCGCCGCCGTCGGCCCCGTCGACGACCTCCTCCGGCTCTGCTCCCTGCAACTCGCCCCGGCGGCCACCGCCGCGATGTGGACGGCAGCGGCCCTGCGCCGGCCGGTGGTGTCCCTGGTGGAACTGGTCGCCGCCCTCCGCGGAGCGGGCCTGACCGAGGCCGCGCACCAGGTGCTGGAGTCTGCCGCCACCGGACGTCCGCCGGACGAGCTGCTGCGCGCGCTCGGCGCCGCCGGCCTGCGGGCCGAGACGGTCGCCGAACTGCGCGAGATGCTCCTCCGCGCGCTGGACGGTCTGCCGCTGGCCGAGCTGGTGGCGTGCGTGGTCGCGCTGAAGCAGGCCGGGCTGGACGCTGAAGCGGAGTGGTTCTTCGCGGTGCCCCGGCCGGCGGAGGACCTGCCACCGCTGCTGGCCGCGCTGGACGCCGCGGACCTGGCGGCCGAGGCCGGCCAACTGCTGCGGGTGTCGGTCACGGGGTACGGCCCGCAGGCGGTGGACGGCCTGGCGGCGGCGCTCGCGCACGCGGGTCAGTCCGCGCACCGCGTCACCGTGCTGACGCTCCTCGCGACGGGGCCGGTGGACGACTTCGTCACCTGGCTGGCGACCGGTCGCTCGCGCGACGGCTTCGACGAGGACGCCGCCTTCGCCCTCCGTACGGCCGTGGCCCGGAGCGGAGACCGGGACGCCCTGCCGGCGGCTCTGCGGGAGGCCGGTCTGCGTGGCGCGGCGACGCTGCGCCACCTCGACACCGTCCACGAGGAGTTCGCCCGGCTCGCGCCGGCGGATCTGCTCGCGGTGCTGGGAACCTGGACGGACCGGGGTGAGACGGCGGACGCCGAGGCCGTGGTGACACGCGCGGTCCGGCCCTTCGAGCCGGACCGGGCGGCCGAACTGGGCGTCCTGCTCCACGACGGGCCCGCCGCCCTGCTGGATCCCCTCTGCCGGGAACTCTCCGCGGCACCTCCTGCCCAGGTGGCGGAGTTCTGCGGGCACGTTGGTGTTGTCCACGGCCTCCGCGACACGGTCCTGTCCTCCCTGGGTCAGCGGCTTCCGCCGGACGGATTCCTGCCGTTCCTTGAGGAACTCCACAGGCGCGGGCTGCACGCTGCGGCGGCTGGGTTCCAGGGCGCGCTGGCTCGCCACCGGCAGACGACGGACCTCCTGCCGACGCTGGCGAGGATGCGGGAACCGGATCGGTCCAGGTTCCTGTCATACATCCTCGTACCCCCCAGGTCATCGGCCCAGCTCGCCGAACTGCTCCAGCTGGTCTGCCGCGAGGAATGGCGTGAGGCCGTCGGAGATCCGATGGCGGCGGCGATCGTCTTCCGGTCCAACGATGACGTGCTGACCGCCATCCTCGGCGAACTCCATGAGAAGGGAAGGTCGTTCGAAGAGGAGGCGCTGCTCCGCCACCTGGCGGTCGGCGTGGGCACGGACCGTCCGGAGCGGATCGCGCAGTGGCTGGCGTCCACGGGCCGGCGCGATCGGGCCGCCGCACTGCTCGCCCAGGCGGCCGAGGGCCGGAGCCCGACGGAACTCGCCCTGCTCTGCGCGAACATGGTGGCCTCGGCGCATTCGGAACTCGGCAGACGCCTACTGGCCGACGCGGCCGAGCAGCGCTCCATGCGCTACCTGGCCGAGCTGGCCGCGGCACTGGCCCACTACCCGGCCGACCCGGGACCGGCCGCCGAGGCCGCCCAGCTCCTTCAGCGGGTGGTCGAACGGCGCCCGCCCGGGCAGGTGGCGGAACTGCTGGTCACCCTCGATTCCCGGTGGCCGGACGATCGGGTGCCCGTCGACATCGGCGCCCTGCTGGACGCGTTCCTCCAGGCCAGGTCGGTCGGTGAGACCGGGCTCCTGCTCCAGGAACTGGCCGCCTGGTGTGCCGTCGGCGACCCCGGCGAGCGTCTGGCGGCGTCCGTCCGGACCCGTGCGCCCGCGCTCTTCCACGCGGCCCGGACGACCGGGGCTCCGACGGGCACCCAGTACGTACTGAACGCGTTCCGGGGTGACCCGCCCGTGCGGGTCGACGACGTACGGCAGGTCTTCGACGAAATGGCCCGGACCGGCGGCTTCGAGGAGAGGGCCGCTGTGCTGGACCGGCTCGGTCGGCTCCAGCCGCCCGAGGCGGTGGCCGGGCTGCTGAAAGGGTTTCCGCAAGGGGGCGTCCTCGAATCGCTGTGCCGGGCGGTGGCGGAGCGGCCGCAGGAAGTGGTCGTCGCGGTCCTGGCGGAGCTCGGCCGCCTGGAGGGGGCGGAGCGCGGTCTCGCCGAGTACCTCGGTCGGACCGTCCCCCCGGACCCCTGCCGGAACCTCCTGGTCGAGCTGCTCGCCGCCCGGCAGGGTCGCGCCGCCTCCATCGTCCTCGGGGCCGCCCCCTGGTCCGCCGCGCCGGCGGAGCTCGCCGAGCTGTTCCTCCTCCTGGAACGGGAGGGCGACGGGCGGCGGCGGGCGGCGCTGGAAACCCTGACCCTGAACCCGCTCTCCGCCGCCCAGGCCATGGAACTCCTGCACCACCTGCACCGCGACGGGCCGCGCGAGGCCGTCCTGCGAGCGGTCGCGCCCACCCCGGACGCCCCGTCCCTCTGGCTGGACCTGAACGCGCGCGGCTGGTTCCGGCACGCCGCGATCCTGCTCGGCCAGTTGCCGGCGGACACCGATGTGGTCCCCTGGTACCGGCGGTTGCCGGAGATCTCGGACGCCGACCGGGCGGCGCTGCTGCGGGAGAGCGGGGCGGACGGCCCGTTGCGCGAGATCGCCGCGGACGCCGGGGTGGCCAGGGCGGCCCTGATCACGGCGGTCCTGCACCGGCCGCCCGCCGACGTCGCGAGCCTGCTGGCGGCGCCGACCGGTGCAGCGGCCCGGTGGACGGAGCCGCGGCGGGTCCTCGCCGCCGCCCGGCGGAGCGCCGAACTCGTATCGATCCTGGAGAAGTTGGCCGGGCGGCACCCGGACGAGGCCGGTCTGATCACCGACCGGCTGGTCGCCGACGAGCCGGTGGGCCGGATCGCCGAGCTGCTGGGCGGCGGACCGGTGGCGGCGGGGCTGACCGCCCGGTCCGCGCTCGCCCGGGGCGTGACCACCGGCCTCGTCGGCCGCTTGCTGAGGGCCGGACACGACGAGGGCGCCGAGGAGCTGATCGACGCGACCGTGATCCCCGCGAGCGACGCCGCCGGGGCCGCGCGGGTCGTGGTGGGCCTGGCCGGGGCGGGGGTGTCGTCGAGCCTCCGGCAGCGGTTGATCCACGGGTTCTGCCGTCGCCACCAGTCGCAGGCCAACGCCCTGCTGACCCACCTCGTCCGGGCGGGTCTCACCGCGGACGTCGAGGAGACGCTGACGGTGTTCTACGTGGTCCGTACCGCCGGCGAGCGGGACGCGATCATGCGGAAGCTGAGGGCGGCGGCGACGGCGGAGGAAGCGAAGGCCCCGGCCCGCTGGCGCCCCTGGCGCAAGGACACCAACGGCCCTTAGCTAGAACGTGCCGAAGCTCGCCGGCCCCGTCGGGTGGTAGGTGTGGGCGGTGACGCCGGAGGGGGTGGTGCGGGTGCCGGCGAGGCGGAAGGCGGTGGGTGGGCCGGCGTCGGGGAAGAGGCGGTGGCCGGTGCCGAGCCGGACCGGGGCGGTGACGAGGTGGTACTCGTCGATGACGCCGTGCGGCATCAGGGCGCGGGCGAGGGCGCCGCTGCCGTGGATCTGGATCTCGGTGTCGCCCAGCCGGTCCTTGAGCGCGGACACCTCGGCGGCCACTCCGCCGGGCGCGGCGCCGGTGAGCACCGTGGTGTTGTGCCAGGCGGGGTCGCGCAGGGTGGTCGAGGCGACGTACTTGGGAAGCGAGTTGAGCGGGTTGGCGACCGGGTTGTCGGGATCGGTCACCTTCGGCCAGTAGCCGGCGAAGATGTCGTACGTCCGGCGGCCGAGCAGGAAGGCGCCGGCGCGGCCGATCACCTCGTTCATCAGGGCGCCGAACTCCTCGTCGGCGAACGGGAACAGCCAGCCGCCGTGGGCGAAGCCGTCCTCGCGGTCCTCGTCCGGTCCGCCGGGTGCCTGCATCACGCCGTCGAGGGTCAGGAAGGTGGTCAGGACGAGCTTGGCCATGAAGGGTCTCCCCGGGTCGGATGCCGCCCCCCGGGCACCCAAGATCCCAGACGGGCCGCCGTGGCACCGCCGCGCCACGCCGTGGCGGCGCCCGACGGTCGAGGGCCGACGGCGCGCGGCCCGCCACCTCCCCCGAGCGGGGTGGCGGGCCGCACGGGTCGTCAGGCGACCGACACCGCGCTCCAGGCGGCGGCGACCGCCTTGTACTCGGTGCCGTTGAGGCCGTAGAGGTCCCTGGCGGCGTTCAGGGACGCGGTGCGCGCGCCCTTGTAGTCGGTGGTGGACGTCATGTAGACGGTCAGCGCCCGGTACCAGATGGCGGCGGCCTTCTGGTTGCCGATGCCGGTGACCGTCGAGCCGTTGCAGGTCGGGCTGTTGTAGGCGACGCCGTTGATCGTCCGGCTGCCGCTGCCCTCGGCGGCCAGGAAGAACCAGTGGTTGCCGACGCCCGAGGAGTTGTGGACGTCGAGCTGCCCGACCTTGCGGCTCCAGCAGTCGGCGGAGCGGCCGTCCAGCGAGGGCTTGTCGAAGCGGCGCAGCCACGGCGGGGTGGACTGGTCGCTGAACAGGTAGTCGGGGGTGTCCACCGCGTTGGCGGCGTACCACTCGACCATCGTGCCGAAGATGTCCGAGGTGGCCTCGTTGAGGCCGCCGGACTCGCCGCTGTAGCGGAGGTTGGCGGTGGCGCTGGTGACGCCGTGGGTCATCTCGTGGCCCATGGTGTCGAGGTCGACCTGCTCGGGGTCGACGCTGCCGTCGCCGTCGCCGGTCATCATGCAGAAGCAGCTGTCGGACCACTGGGCGTTGTCCCAGTTGGTGCCGACGTGCACGAAGACGGTGGCGCCCCTGCCGTCGTTCCTGATGCCGGCGCGGTTGAAGGTGTTCTTGTAGTAGTCGTACGTCCAGGCGGTGTTGGCGTGGGCGTCGACGGCGGCGGTGGCGCGGTCGGCGGAGAACTTCCGCCCGTCGCCCCAGACGTTGTCGGCGTCCGTGTACAGGGTGCCGGAGCTGGCGGTGAGCGTGTTGGCGGAGACGTTGTGGGCGTCCCTGGTGACGTGGCCGCGCACCGGGTCGATCAGCGCGTAGCCGCCGCCGCTCTGGGCGGTGGTGTCGATGGTGATGTCGCCGGTGTACTCGGAGTGGCCGGTGCCGCCGGCCTGGTGCTCGGCGTCGTAGGCCTCGATCCGCTCGCCGGTGGTGGCGTCGGTGACGATGACGCGGCCGGCCGGCCGGCCGTGGTCGCCGGTGCCCTGGACGGTGGTGCGCCAGGCGAGGCGGGGGGTGCCGTCGGCGGCCCAGACGACGAGTTCGGGGCTGCTGACGGGGTTGCCGATGCCGGGGGCGGCCTGCAGCGCGCGCCCGGCGGTGAGCTGGGCGGGGACCGTGGGGACGATGGTGCGCACGGCGGCGTCGTGGGCGGCGGCGCGGGAGGAGTCCTTGAGCCGGCCGCGGGCGTCCTGGTGGACCACCAGGTCGCCGCCGACCACGGGCAGACCGAGGTAGGTGCGGTCGAAGCGGACGTGCCGGGTGCCGTCGGCGTCGAGCACGACGTCCCTGACGATCAGGTCCTGGCCGTCGGTGTAGCCGAAGAGCGCGGCGTCGCGGGCGACGTTGGCGCGGGCCTGGGCGATCGCGGCGGCCCGGTCGGTGGCGGCGTCGCGGCCGGTCGGGGCGGCCGAGGCGGTGCCGGTGGTGACGGTGGCGGCGACGAGCGCGGCGGTGGCGGCTATGGCTCCGGCCGCGAGGCGGCGGCGAGACGAGGAGGAGGGGCTCACTCTGACTCCAGTCGGGGATGCTGCGTGGTGCAGGGACGAGGGTTGCGACGAGATTGACGGTGAGCAGTCATTCGGGGCTAGAGCAAACGTCAGATTTTTGCCAATTCGTGTCCTGTACTGATCAAGAGTGATCGGCCGTGAGCAGCGCGTTTACGCTCCTGCCATGACGACCCCCCAGTCCCCGGCGCCCGACCTCCACTGGCGCGGCGACTTCACCGACCGCGAACTCACCGCCCTGCACGCCGCCGCCTTCGGTGACCCGGGCGACCCCGACCGCCCCGCGACCCCCTGGCGCGCCCGGCTGGAGCGCCACAGCCTCGGCTGGGTCTGCGCCCGCCCGGCCCCGGCCGGACCGCTGCTCGGCTTCGTCAACGTCCTCTGGGACGGCGGCGTCCACGCCTTCCTCCTCGACACCGCCGTCGCCCCCGCCGCCCGGCGGCGCGGCC
>NZ_BAAAKJ010000013.1:0-2176 GCF_039527695.1 Kitasatospora putterlickiae | reverse complement strand
ACGCGCTGGGCTTCGGCGAACCGGTGCGGGTCTCCCGGCTGGTGGCCGCGGCCGCCGCGAACGCCCGCGCGGCGGGCTGCGACTGGCTGCACGTCGACTTCGAACCCCACCTGCGCGACTACTACCTCGACGCCTGCGGCTTCCGTCCCACCGACGCCGGGCTGCTCCGCCTCTGACGCCCCCGCCTCCCTCCCGTCCCGTAGGCTCGGGGGATGGACGGATGGGTGGGGGCCTGGACCGGCGGACGGCGCACCGTGCACATCGGCAACGTCGCCGACTTCAACGAACAGTTCCGGCAAGGGGACGAGCCGGACCGCCGGTCCCGCCGGCTGCGCCAGGCGCACCACTACGCCGGCCTGGCCGTGGCCTACGGCCCCGACCCCGCCGCCCTGGTGCTGCCCGCCGAGGTCGACCGGGCCTGGATCGACCTGCTCGCCCGTGAACTCGACTGGGGCCAGGTCGAGTCCCACACCGGCGTCGCCCCCGACAGCACGGTGGCCCAAGCGCTCGCCGCCCGCCCCGCCCTCGCCGAACGGCTCGCCGCCGCCCCCGGCCCGGTGCTGCACTGGGGCCGCACCGCCGACCTCGGCGACGGTCCGGAACTGGCCGCGGTGCGCCGCTACGAGTCCAAGGCCGCCACCCACGAGCTGTTCACCGCCCTCGCGCCCGACCACCCCGGCGTCCGGGTGCCCCGCCAGGAGCACGCCGACACCCCGCGCCGGGCCGCCCGCCGGCTGACCGCCCGCGCCGCCCGGGGCCTCACCACCGTGCTCAAGTCCCCGCACGGCGTGGGCGGTTACGGTACCGCCGTGATCACCCCGCAGGACCTGTTCGCGGCCGGCGGCGCCCGGGCGCTGCTGCGCCGCCTGGTCCGCGAGGACGCGCTGCCGCCCGGCGGCGAGCTGCTGCTGGAGGAGTACGTGGACGGCGGACCGGCCGGCTCGGGGCGGCTGCGCGATCTCACCTTCGACGCCGTGATCGGCGCCGACGGGCGGGTGCACCCGGTCGGCGTCGGCGAGATGAGCGTCGACGGCACCCGCTACCAGGGCGTGACGGTCGGCCCGGGCACGGTGCCGCCCGGCGCCGCGGCCGTGGCCGAACGGTTCGGGCTCGCGGTGGGGGAGCGGCTGGCCGCCGCCGGCCACCGCGGCTGGTACGACGTCGACTTCGTCACCGACCGGGAGCGCGGGCTCGCCCCCACTGAGGCCAACCTGCGGCTCACCGGCCCGGCGATCGCCTTCGTGCTGCGCCACCGCCTGGACCAGGTGCGCGGCCCCGGCCACCTGGTGCGCACCCTGGACGCCATGCCGCTGGGCGCCCGGCTCTCCCAGGAGGCGCTGTTCGGGCACCTGGAGCGGCTGCGCCCGCGGTGCGAGCGGCTCGGCGCGACCGTCCTGCCGCTGATGGTGACGGCCTGCTACGAGCCGGAGCCCGCCGTCGGCCTGGCGCTCGCCGCGCGCGGCGCCGAGGCGCTGGACGCGGCGCAGGCCCTGCTCGGGTCGGCCCACCACGCGCTGGGCCGGATGTTCGAGGCGCTGCGCTGACGGCTTGGAGGCGCCGCGCCGACCGCTTCGGGGCGCTGCGCCGACGGCTTCCCGGCGCTGCGCGGACCGCCGGCGGAGTCCGGGTCAGCGCGGCTCCTTCGGCCGCCAGACGAGGAAGCGGACCAGCACCGCCGCCGCGACCATCAGCGCCACGTTGAAGACGTAGACCAGCCACACCTCGGTGGCCCACACCGTCCGGTCGGCGGTCCGGTACAGGTTGTCCTGCGGCCACCAGGCGGCCAGCAGCCAGACCACCGACAGATGGGCGGCGAACGTGAGCCCGGGCGGCCGCCCCAGCCGCCCCATCGCCGGAGCGCCGGCGAACAGCCAGGCCGCGCCGAGCCCGAACGAGGCCCACTCGAAGAGGTACAGCCCGCGGAAGAAGGCGTTGTACGGGCCCGGTACCAGCGACACGTCCGTCGAGCCCGGCCAGAGCTGCCCGGTGAGCAGCCAGGCGGCCAGCGCGAACGGCACCGCCAGCATCAGGGCCGTGCAGCCGGGTCCCGCGCCAGGGGAGGCCGTCCCCCCGCCGCCGCCTCCGCCCTTGCCCCGGTACCCCTTGCCGCCGCGCGCCCGGCTCGGCGCGCCGTGGTCGGCCGGCGCGGGCAGCGGCAGCGCGCCCCCGTCGAGCT
>NZ_BAAAKJ010000012.1:8918-11570 GCF_039527695.1 Kitasatospora putterlickiae | reverse complement strand
GCGCCGCCGAGGCCGCGGCCGCCTGCCGCGCGCTCGCGCCGAGGATGGGCCCGACCGGCCAGTGCTGCGGCCTCGCGGGCGTCGGCGAACTGCTCGTCGACCTGGTCGCCGCCACCGGGGACGAACGGCACTGGCGCGCCGCCGAGGACGTCGCGGGCCTGGTCCTCTCCCGCGCGGGCGGCCCCCGGGGCCGCCCGCTGCTGCCCGGCGGCGACCCCGGAGCCGAGTCCCCCGCCTGGGCCGTCGGCACACCCGGCGTGCTCGGCTTCCTGCGCCGCCTGCAGCGCCGGGGCGGGGCCCGCCCGGGCCTGCTGTTCCCGGCCGGGCCCGGCGATTTCGCTTTCTGATCATCCGTTGGTACGTTCTTCCCGTCGACAGGGCAGGCTACGGAGAGCCCGGTCGGCCAGGCGTCGGTGGTGCATTGGCAGCACGCCCGCTTTCAGCGGGAAGAGTTCGTTCGATTCGGGCCCGGCGCTCGATCCTCCGGGGGCGGCAACCGTATGACGGGTGCCGCCCCCGTTGCCGTGTCCCGCCGTTGCCGTGTCCGCCGCCCCCGGCGTCGCGAGGAGGCCGCCCACCGTGACCCTGCTGCTCTCGCGCGCGGACGTCGAGGCCGCCCTGGACATCCCGGCCGTGCTGAAGGCGCTCGACGCCGGCTTCCGCACGGCCGACCGGCTCCCGGCCGCCCAGCGGGTGGGCGCCCGGCTGCCCGGCCCCGGGACCGCGATGTGTCTCATCCCCGGGCTGCTCCCCGACGTGCCCGCGTACACCGTGAAGGTCAACGCCAAGTTCCCGGCCGCCACCCCCGCGCTGCGCGGCGTCGTCTGCCTGCACGCGCTGGCCGACGGCGAACTGCTCGCGCTGCTCGACTCCGCCTCCGTCACCGCCTGGCGGACCGGGCTGGCCGCCGCGCTGGCCACCCACGCGCTCGCCCCCGAACGGGCGGCGACGGTCGCCGTCATCGGCGCGGGCGCCCAGAACCGGACCGCGCTCCGGGCCCTGCGCACCCTGCGGCCGATCGACGCGGTGTACGCCTACGACCTCGACCCGGCGCTCGCCGCCGCCGTCGGCGAGGCGGTGCCCACCGCGCGGGCCGCCGTCGAGGCCGCCGACATCGTCCTCACCGCCACCTGGTCGCGCGAGCCGCTGCTCGACGCCGACGTGCTGCGGCCGGGCCTGCACCTCACCAGCCTCGGCTTCGACGAACCCGGAAAGGCCGAGCTCTCCCCCGCCCTGCTGCGCGCGAGCCGCCTCGTCGTCGACGACCCGGCCCTCGCCGCCGCCTCCGGTGTCCTGCGCGGCGCCGCCCTCGACCCGGCCCACGCCACCACGCTCACCGACGTCCTGCGCGGCACCGCCCCGGCCCGCCCGGACGACCGCGCCACCGTCTACGCCCCGATCGGCCTCCCCTGGCAGGACCTCGCCCTCGCCTGGCCCGTCTACCTCGCCGCCCGGTCCGCCGCCACGGCCGCCTCCTTCACCTTCCACTGACCGCGCCCAGGCGTACTTCTGGTACCGCCTCCGCTGCGGCTACCGTTTCCAGGGACACCGACGGCCCCGAACACGACACGCCGATCCCGCCCGCCGTGCGACGGAGGAGACGACCGTGGAGAAGTTCGTTCCGAAGTTCCAGGGCGCGCCGTGGCCCGACGGCGCCCGCGTCCTGCACGTCTACGCCGTTCCCGATCCGCGCGCCGACCACGGCCTGGCGAACCTCGTCGGCGAGTGCCGGGCGGCGATGCGCCCCTACCCGATCACCCCGCTCGGCGACGACACGCTGCACTGCACCCTCGACATGATCGCCGACACCACCTCGGACGGGATCACCGACGAGGAGCGCGCCGACCTGGTCACCGCCCTGCGTGAACACCTCGCCGACACCCGTCCGTTCGAGGTCACGGCCGGCTCGCCGATCGCCGGCCGGGGCGGGGCCTTCCTGGACCTCTCCCCCGATCACGCCCTGGTCGAACTGCGCGAACGCGTCCGCGACGCCATCCGCCGCACCCGCGGCCCCGGCGCCCTGCTGCACGACGGCGGCCGTCCCCACATCTCGCTCGGTTACGCCTGGTCCGACGCCTCCTCCGACGCCCTGCAGTCGGTCCTGCGCCGGATCTCCCCCAGCCACGCACCCGTCCGCGTCCGCGACGTCCGACTGCTCGACGTCCTCTTCCGGCAGCACCCCCGCCCCGGCGGTGAGAGCGCCTGGCAGCTCTCCTGGTCCATGGTCGCCACCATCCCGCTCACCGGCGGCTGACCCCGGCCCGGCGGTCAGGCGGGCTGCCAGAGTTCGATCCGGCGGCCCTCGGGGTCGGTGACCCAGCCGAACCGGCCGACCCCCGCCATCTCCTGCGTCTCCTCGTCCACCCGCACACCCTTGGCCCGCAACTGCGCGAGCATCGCGTCGAGATCGCGGACCCGGAAGTTGACCATGGTCTGCTGCTCGCGTGAGCCGAAGTAGTCGGTCCCGGCGTCGAAGGCCGCGAACACCGTCGGCCCGGGCTCCGGCCGCCACAGACCGTTCTCGTCGGCGTCCAGGCCCAGGCAGTCGCGGTACCAGGCGCTCAGGGCCGCCGGGTCGGCGGCGCGCAGGAAGTATCCACCGATTCCCAGCACACGTTCCATGCCCGCCATCCTGCCAGGACGGCGGCCGCC
>NZ_BAAAKJ010000012.1:4324-8884 GCF_039527695.1 Kitasatospora putterlickiae | reverse complement strand
CACGCCCGGTCAGCGGACGGCCACCCAGGCGGCGCCGGGAGGCCGACAGCCGGTGGCGACGACGTGCTCGACGATCCGCAGGACCTCGGCGAGCGGAGGACCTCCGGGACCGCTCCGGGCAGGACGGGTGCGGGCTCGCCGTGGTCGATCACCCCTGACTCGATCACGGCCGCGACGATCCCACGGCCGCGCCCGGGGCCGAACGCAAGGTCCGATTCCCGCCAGCCGGGCGCGGTGCCGCAGACGCAGAGTTGGGGGCGTGGGGCGGGTTGGACGAGAGACCGGAGACCGGACGTGAGCACGCAGACGATGACCGAGACCCCCGCGCGACGGGTCGACGGGGCCGACTGGGCGGCGATCGGCGAGGAGCTCGACGAGCACGGGTCCGCCCTGACGCCGATGCTGCTCGACCCCGCCGAGTGCGCGGAGGTGGCCGCGCTGTACGACCGGGTGGAGCGCTTCCGGAGCACCGTCGACATGGCGCGGCACCGGTTCGGCTCCGGGCGGTACCGGTACTTCCGGGAGCCGTTCCCGGCGCCGGTCGCCGCGCTGCGGGAGGCGCTCTACCCCCGGCTGCTGCCGGTCGCCCGGGACTGGGCGGCCAGGCTCGGCCGGCCCGCGCCGTGGCCGGACGGCCTCGCCGAGTGGCTGGAGCGGTGCCACGCCGCCGGGCAGACCAGGCCCACGCCGATCCTGCTGCGCTACGGCGCCGGCGACTGGAACGCGCTCCACCGCGACCTGTACGGCGACCTGGTGTTCCCGCTCCAGGTGGTGATCGGCCTCGACGTTCCCGGGGCCGACTACACCGGCGGCGAGTTCCTGACCGTCGAGCAGCGGCCCCGGGCGCAGTCGCGCGGGACCTCCGTCGTCCTCCCGCGGGGCCACGGGCTGGTGTTCACCACCCGGGACCGCCCGGTGCGCTCCGCGCGCGGCTGGTCGGCGGCGCCCGTCCGGCACGGTGTCAGCACCGTGCGCTCGGGCCTGCGCCACACGCTCGGCCTGGTGTTCCACGATGCCGCCTGACGCGCCCGGCGCCCCGGCGGAGCCGCACACGGCGGCCGAACTCGAAGCCCTGGTGGGCCTGTTGCCCCGGTTCGGCTCCGTAGTGATCGGCCACGGCCGCGACCAGGCCTCCACCGCCGCCGCCCGCGCCTTCGCCGCCCGGTGGCAGGCCGGCGGCGGGACCGTGCTCGACGTCGTCGACTGGCCCGAGGAGGCCGCCTCCTGGCTGCGCCAGGCGCGCCGGTTCACCGCCCCCGCGCCGGACGCCTGGGCGGTGGCCGGCTCGCCGCGCGGCTGGGCGGGCATGAGCCGGCGGCTGCGCCGCGGCACCGACTGGGACCCGGCGCGGACCGTCGGCTTCGCGCCGACCGGTGGCGCCCTCGCCCAGGAACTCGCCGGCCCCGGCACCCTGGACGGCCTGCGCGGCGCCACGGCGGACGGCCTGACCTGGCAGGTGGGCGACGCGCCCGCGGGATGACACGTCACCCCGCCGCCGGAGCCGCGCAGTCGGCCGATTCGGAGCGGTCCGCGGGCGGGGATCGTGACGTAGGGTCGGCCCCGGGACGGCCGCGCGGGTGGAGGATCGCGCCGGCGCCGTCCCCGGTGCGGCCGTCGTTCTCGCGACCGGCTCCGGTACGGCCGCCCTGAGCACCGTGGTCCACCCGGTCCACCCGGTCCACCCGGTCCACCCGGTCCACCCGGTCCACCCGGTCCACCTGGTTCACCGCCGCTCACGGCCGCTCGCCATCGCTCAGCGCCGCCCACCGCTCTCCGACGCACCGCAGCCCGTCGAAGGGATCGTCATGCCCGAGTACACCGAACCGTCGCCGTCCACCCCCGGCGACCCGCTCCCCGTCCCGCGCATCGGCCGGCGCCGCCTGCTGCGCGCCGGACTGGCCACCGGCGGCGCGCTGGCCGCCGTCCGGCTGCTGCCCGCGACACCCGCCGGCGCCGCACCCGTCGCCGCCGTCCGCCCGCCCGTCACCGGGTACGCGCCGAAGCCCGCCGCCCCCGTCACGGCCGCCTGGCCGGACTGGGCGCGGTACGCCCGGCTGGCCGACGGCACCTTCGACGAGGTGGCCGACATGCAGGGCCGGATCAACGAGCTGAAGGCCCAGAACGTCAGCGTGATCGAGCTGGACACCGTGCTGTCCGACTGGCTCACCGACGCCGAGTTCACCGCCCACGCCGCACTGGTCAAGACCTTCGCCGGCAAGGCGCACGCGGCCGGTCTGAAGGTCGTCATGTACTACCCGTCGCTGGAGGTGATCTCCCCCGGCGGCGAGAAGGGCCGCTCCTTCTACAAGAACGACCAGGGCCGCAACTGGGTCCAGCGCTCCCTCGACGGCAAGCCCAACGTCTTCTACGGCAGCCTGGTGGTCTGGGTCGACCCGGGCGACGAGAGCTGCTGGGTCAGCCCCAACTCCCCCTGGCGGGACTACTACCTGAAGCGGATCAGGCAGCTCGCCGCCACCGGCGTGGACGGGATCTGGCCGGACGTGCCGATCTACTTCGACGGGGCGCTCTCCTGGTGCGACGCCTCCACCTGGGGCGCCGCCGCGTTCACCGCGGACACCGGGCTGGCGGCCCTGCCCAGGACCGCCGACCACAACGACCCGGTCTTCCGCCGCTACGTCGAGTGGCGCCACCGCAACCTGCTCCAGTTCCAGCTCGACATCGCCGCCGCCGGACGCGCCGTCAACCCCGACCTGGTCACCTTCGTCGAGACCGTCTCGATGGACTACCGCTACGCCACCTCGATCGGCCTGGACGGCGCCTACCTGCGGCAGGCGGCGGGCAACGTCAGCCAGGTCTGGGAGGTCGACATCCTGGCCAACGAGGACGGCATGCGGCACGCCACGGCCACCGACTGGACCTGCCTGATCTCGATGTACAAGTACGCCCGGGCCGCCAGCGGCACCAAGCCGGCCTGGGCGTTCTCCTACGGCTGGAAGGCCGACGACGCCTCCCTGGTGATGTCGGAGCTGATCGCCTCGGGCTGCAACCCGTACGAGGTGAAGACGCCGTACAAGAACGACACCACCGACGCGGCCATGCGCACCCGGATGTTCGGCTTCGTCAAGGCCAACCAGCAGCGGCTCTTCGACGCCGGGTCGGCCGCCGAGGTCGGCGTCTACCACTCCAGCGCCTCGCGCGACTACGTGAGCCCGGGCGAGGGCAACGGCATGTACGCCAACGCGACCGCGCCGGCCGGGATCGCCGACTGGTGGGGCGGCGACGATCCGGAGATGAGCTGCACCACGATGCCGTGGATGGGCGACTTCCGCGGCACCGTCAAGGCCCTGGTGTACGCGCACATCCCGTTCGACACGGTGACCAGCCCGGGGCTGGCGGCCGAGGACCTGGCGCGGTTCAAGGTGGTGCTGCTGCCGAACCTCCAGGCGGTCTCCGACGCGGAGGCCGCGGTGCTGCGCGGGTACGTCGCGGGCGGCGGCACGGTCGTGCTCACCGGGCCCGCGCCGACGGGCCTGGACGAGTACGGGGCGCGCCGCGCCGAGTACGCGCTCGCCGACGTCCTGGGGCTGCGCCGGGCCGACCCGCTGCCGGCGAGCCGGCGCAACGCCTTCGGCGCGGGCGTCTGCTGGTACCTCGGCGGCGACCTGCCGGGGCTCGCCTACCTGCGCACGGCCGACCAGGCCGCGGGCGACCGGCTGCTGGCCCCGGTCCGCGAGGCCGCGCCGCCCTCGCTCGGTCTGTCCGGCGACCGGCGGATCCACCTGGAGGCGCGCCGGCTGGGCGAGGAGACCGTCGTCCACCTGGTGAACTTCAGCAACTTCGGGGACACCCCGGCGGCGTTCCGCAGCACCCCCGCGAGCTGCGTCCTGACGTACGCCGTCCCGGCCGGGCGGACCGTCGCGGCGGTCACGGTGGCCACCCCGGACGGGACCGATCCGGCGCCGCGTCCGGTGCCGTTCACGGTGACCGGGGCGGTGCTGAGCGTGCCGCTGACGGTCGCGCAGTACTCGGTCGTGGGCATCACGGTGAGCTGACCCGCGACGCCCTGCCCGGCGCGCGCACGCACACGTACGCCCCGGAGCCGCGACGGCTCCGGGGCGTACGCCGGACAGGATCAGCCGTTGACGTTCTCGAAGAACTCCAGCCAGCTGAAGCGCGGGCCGACCAGGCCCACGGCGGCGTTGCCGGCCGAGAGGCCCGACGCCGAGGAGTAGGGCTGCTCTTCCCCACCGTGCGCCACCGCGGCGGTCGGCGTGATCACGGCCGCGGCGGCGGCGATGGTGGCGATCACGGCGAACTTGCGGAGCTTTCCACGAACCGACATCTCAGGTACTCCTTGATGGATGGTCAGCAGTCTGCGCCGGGCGTCACGCGGGACGGCCGGGCGGCACACACGTTTGCACACGAAGGTGGGAAGCCGGGCGATTTCGCAACTCCGACGCGGGCGCGACGGCGCGAAGTTACGCCGCGCGGGTGAAGCCGCGCGGGCGCGGGCGGATCGACCGGGCGCACCGGCGCGGCGGGGCGATGCTGGCCCTGGCACGGCCGGATCCGGCCGGCCGCCCGCGCCGCGACGGAGCC
>NZ_BAAAKJ010000012.1:2364-4213 GCF_039527695.1 Kitasatospora putterlickiae | reverse complement strand
CGCCCGACCTCGCGGTGAGCGCCGCGGACCCCGCCCCGGCGCCCGACGGCGGCTCCACCCTCCTCCACCCGGTGGTGACCAACACCGGCCGGGCCGCCACCGCCGATCCGTTCACCCTCTCGGTGCACCTGCCGCCCGGGGTGGTCGGTTCCGGGACCTCGTCCACCGGCGCCTGCCGCACGCTGCCGTTCGGCCACACGGTGGCCTGCGCCTTCCCGGCCGGGCTGGCGCCGGGCGCCACGGCCACCGCCGAGGTGCGGATCTCCATCGCCTCCGGCATGGAGCCGGGCGTGTTGGAAGGCTCCGTCGAGACCGATCTGCCGAACGACCCCACACCGGCGGACGACAGCGCCGTGTTCGAGATCACCGTCCTCTGACGCCGACGCCCCGGGAAGCATGTCCTGTGCATGGCGGACGGCCCGGAGGGGGACAATCCCGGGGCCGATTCACTACGGTCGCCCTCACGACGAGCGGCACCGGCGGCACCGGCGGCACCGGACTCGTGGCCGGCGCCCGCCGGGCGGGGCGGCAGGGGGTGGCATGGCACAGGCACGGAGGCGTCTGTCGCGAGCGGAGGCGGTGCGGCGGCGCACCGGTGCGCAGTTCATCGGCCGCAGAACCCAGTTGGCGCTGTTCGCCGAGAACCTGGCCCGGGATCCCGACCCCGACTCCGGGCCGGACCCGGCGGACTTCCTGTTCCATGTGCGCGGGGTGGGCGGGGTCGGCAAGTCCACCCTGCTCGCCCAGTGGCGCGAGGCGGCCCGGCGGGCCGGAGCGCTCACCGCGGTGGTCGACGAGACCGATGTGCACGGGGTCGAGACGGCGCTCACCGCGCTCGCCCGCCAGCTCGCCGAACAGGCGGGCCCACTGCGGGAGTTCGACAAGGCGGTGGAGCAGTACCGGCGTTCGCTGCAGGCCGCGGCGGACCGCGAGCCGGAGCAGCCGCCGGGCGGGGAGGGCGCCGCGCTGCCGACCCGGCTGGTGACCCAGGCGGCGTTCGGGGTCGCCTCGGTGCTGCCGGGCGCGGGCGTGGTCGCGGCGATGGCCAACCCGGACGCCGTGGCGCAGGGCGCCGAGCGGCTGATCTCCGGGGTGCGCCAGCGCCGGCGCGGCGGCGACGTCGAGGAGTCGGCGCTCAGCCGCGCGTTCGTCGCCGAGCTCGCCCGGCTGTGCGAGCGCGACCGGGGGCGGCGGCCGTGGGTGGTGCTGTTCCTGGACACCTGGGAGCTGACCGGCCGCTACCTGGACGGCTGGCTGCGGGAGATCCTGGACGACGCGTTCGGCCCGCTGCCGCTGGAGGTGATCTTCGTCCTGGCCGGCCGGGACGAGCTCGCCGAGCGCGAGTGGGCGCCGTGGCGGCCGGTCCTGGTGGACGTGCCGTTGGAGGTGTTCACCGAGCAGGAGGCCCGTGACCTGCTGGCCGCCCGCGGGGTGACCGATCCCCTGGTGGTCGACGCGGTGCTGCGGATGTCGATGCGGCTGCCGCTGCTGGTCGCGCTGCTCGCGGCCACCGACCCCGGCGCGGTCGAGGAGGTCGCCGACGTCGGCGCGGACATGGTCGACCAGGCGGTGGTGCGCTTCCTGCAGTGGATCCCCGAGCAGGAGCGCCGGGAGACGGTGCTGGCGGCGGCGCTGCCGCTGCAGCTCAACCAGGACCTGTTCGCCTGCGCCGTGCCGGACGCCGAACCGGCCGCCTGGGCCTGGCTGTCGGCGCAGCCCTTCGTGACCGGGCGGGGCGACTTCCTGCAGTACCACTCCGTGGTGCGCGCCAGCATGGTGCGCCGTCGCCGGATCCACACCCCCCGGGAGTGGACGGCCGCGCACACCCGGCTGGCCGAGCACCACGCCG
>NZ_BAAAKJ010000012.1:0-2333 GCF_039527695.1 Kitasatospora putterlickiae | reverse complement strand
CCCGGCGCGGCGCCGATCCGCGCTGGCGCCGGCCGCTGCTGAACGAGCTCTACCACCTGCTCTGCGCGGACCCGCTGGCCCGTCTCGCGCTGGCGCTGGAGCACACCGCGCGCACCGCCGGGGACGCGCCGGACGCGCTGGCGCCGTGGGCGGAGATGCTCGGCCAGGCCGCGCAGGACAGCGACGACGCCGAACTGGTCCGCTGGGCGCGCCGGATCCACGCGGCGGCCGGCGGCGAGCGGCCGGTGCTGGAGACGCTCGGCGCGCTCGCCGGTCCGGGGCTGCCGGCCCGGGTGCGGGCCTGGGCGCTCACCCACCGCGGCTACCAGTACTTCGTCGAGGACCGCGACGACGACGCGCTCGCCGATCTCGACCAGGCCGTCGCGATCGCCCCCGACCTGCCGCAGGCGCTCGCCTACCGCGGGCGGGTGCTCAACTGGCACGGCTGGCACGAGCGCGCGCTGGCCGACTTCACCGCCGCGCTCGCGCTCGATCCGGAGTACGCCTGGGCGCTGTCCCGGCGCGGTGAGGCCCGGCAATTGGCGGGCCTGGCCGAGGAGGCGATGGCCGACTTCACGGCGGCGCTCGCGCTGGACCCCGACGACGCCTGGGCACTGGGCTCGCGGGGCCAGGCGCACCGGCTGGCCGGGCGGCTGGAGGAGGCGGTGGCGGACCTCACCGCGGCGGTCCTGCTCGACCCGGAGTACGCCTGGGCGCTCACCCAGCGCGGCGAGGCGCACCGCCAGGCGGGCCGCCCGGCCGAGGCGGTCGCCGACTTCACCGCGGCGCTCGCGCTGGACCCCGGCGACGCCTGGGCGTTGAGCTCCCGGGGCCAGGCGCTGCGGCAGACCGGCCGGCTGGACGAGGCGATCGCCGATCTCAGCGCCGCGCTGGCGCTCGGCCCGGACAACGCCTGGGCGCTCGCCGAGCGCGGCGAGGCGCACCGGCAGGCGGGCCGCCCGGAGGAGGCGGTCGCCGACTTCACGGCGGCGGTGGCGCTGAACCCGGAGAACGCGTGGGCGCTCGGCTCGCGCGGCCAGGCGCACCGCCAGGCCGGCCGGCTGGACGAGGCCGTCGAGGACTTCACCGCCGCACTGGCGCTGAATCCGGACTACGCGTGGGCCGTCGGCGAGCGCGGCGAGGCGCACCGCCAGGCCGGCCGGCTGGACGAGGCCGTCGAGGACTTCACCGCCGCACTGGCGCTGGACCCGGAGTACGCCTGGGCGCTCGCCGAGCGCGGCGAGGCGCACCGCCAGGCGGGCCGGCTGGAGGAGGCGGTGGCGGATCTGTCGGCGGCGCTGGACCTGGACCCGTCGGACGTGTGGGCGCTGCGGGCGCGCGGCCAGGCGCACCGGCAGGCGGGCCGGCTGGACGACGCGATCGCGGACCTGACCGCCGTCCTGGCCTTCGACCCGGAGTACGCCTGGGCGCTGGCGCTGCGCGGCGAGGCGCACCGGCTGGCGGGGGACCTGGAGGAGGCGGTCGCCGATCTGACGGCCGCCCTCGCGCTGGAGCCGGACGACGCGTGGGCGCTCGGTTCCCGGGGGCAGGCGCGCCGGCAGGCGGGCGAGGTGGAGGAGGCGATCGCCGACCTGTCCGCCGCCCTCGCCCGGAACCCGGACTACAGCTGGGCGCTCGCCGAGCGCGGTCAGGCGCACCGGCAGGCCGGGCGTCCGGAGCGGGCGGTGGCCGATCTGACCGCCGTGCTGGCGCTGGATCCGGCGGACGTCGCGGTGCGCTGCGCGCTCGCGGCGGCGTACCGGCACGACGGGCGGTTCGAGGAGGCCCGGGTGCTGCTGGAGGGGCTGGAGCCGGAGGTGGCTGCGTCCTCGACGGTGCTGGTGGAGGTGGCGGTGCTGCGGTTGCTGACGGAGGGCGCGGCGGCCGCCGCGCAGGCGTGGGAGGCCTTCGTGGACTGCCCGTACGAGGATCAGCACGATCCCTTCGAGCCGGGGGTGCGCAAGCTGCTGTACGGGCTGGTCGCCGGGGACGGCGACCCCGGGGAGCTGGCCCGGGCGTTCCTGGCGGTGCCGGGCGCGCGGGCGGCGCGCGCGGACGTCTGCCTGTACCTCGACGAGCTCGCGCGCGCCGGGGCGCAGACGGGTCCCCGGGCGGAGGCGGCGCTGCGGTTCCTCGGGTAGCCGCGGCGGGCGGTGGCCGCCTGCCCGTTCGGGCAGAGGCGTTCTTCGCGCCTGACACCGGGAAGTGCCACTTCGATACATTCATGATCGACTTCCGAGGAGTCAGACCGCGTTCCCCGCACGCACCGAGAGCAGGATCCCGATGACCCACCCCGGCTCCGCCGTCAGCCGCCGCACCCTGGTGACCGCCAT
>NZ_BAAAKJ010000011.1:19866-25168 GCF_039527695.1 Kitasatospora putterlickiae | reverse complement strand
GACTGCCGGCTGCCCACCGCCGCCGCCTGGCTGGACGCCCACGCGGGCGCGGGCGAACACGGCCGGCTCCCCGAACTGCTGCGCGAGCGCGCCGCCGCCGACGCCGCCGACCCCCGGCTGGCCGTCCACCGCACCCCGGAGTTCCTGCGCTGGCGCTACGGCGACGCCCCCGGCCTGGACTACCGGGTGCTCACCGTCCAGCGCGGCGAGGAGCTGACCGGCCTGGCCATCGGCCGGCCCCGGCGGCGCGGCCCGCTCGCCGAGTTCACCCTCGCCGACGTGATCGTGCGCCCCGGCGACCGGGACAGCGCCGCCCGGCTGCTGCGCGCCGCCGCCCACGACAGCGGCTGCGACCACGTCGCCACCCACCTCTCCCCCGGCACCGAGGCCGCCGACGCCGCCCTGCGCACCGGCTACCTGCGCGCCCCGCGCACCGGCATGACGCTCGCCGCCCGCACCCCGACCGGCCCCACCGCGCACACCCTCGCCGACTGGCGGTTCAGCCTCGGCGACCTGGAGGTGTTCTGATGCCGGCGGTGCCCAGGGGCCCGGGCTCGCCAGGAACGGCGGCGGCGGTGCGCAGACGCGTCCCCTGGCCGTCCGCCGTCGCCGCCGCCCTGGTCACCGGCTACGTCACGCTCTTCGTGCTCGCCTCGGTGCACACCTCGTACGACACCTGGGGCGCGCTGCTGATCCTCCCGGCGCTGATGGCCATCGGCACCCCGATCCTGGCCCGGGTCGCCGCCGCCAACCCCGAACGGGACGTCTTCCGGCTGCTGCTGCTGGCGATGACCGCCAAGCTGCTGTGCTCGTTCCCCCGCTACCTGATGGCCTTCGTGCTGTACGGCGGCGCGGCCGACGCGAAGATGTACCACCAGAAGGGCGGTGAGCTCGCCGCCTACCTCGGCCAGGCCGACCTGCTCGGCGGCGTCCACTACGACCTGGGCATGAAGGTGGCCGGCACCGGCTTCATCATCATCGTCACCGGCGTGGTCTACGCGATCACCGGGCCCTCGCTGATCGGCGGCTTCCTGGTCTTCTCCTGGCTGGGCTTCTGGGGCCTGCTGCTGTTCTGGCGGGCGCTGCAGATCGCCTTCCCCGAGGCGGACACCCGCAAGTACGCCAAGCTGGTCTTCTTCCTGCCCTCGCTGCTGTTCTGGCCCTCCAGCATCGGCAAGGACGCCTGGATGATGTTCTGCCTGGGCCTGACCACCTACGGCACCGCGCGGCTGCTGGACCGCCGGTTCGGCGCCTTCGCCTGCATCGCGCTCGGCTCGCTGGGCACCGCGATGGTCCGCCCGCACGTCACCGCGCTCGCCGGGGCCGGGCTGATGGTCGCCTACGTGCTGCGCCGCCGGCCGCGGCAGGTCAGCGCGCTGGGGCCGCTGCGCACCATCCTGACCGCCGTGGTGCTCGGCGCGATGGCGGTGCTGATGCTCCAGCAGGTCTCCACCTTCTTCGGCACCGACGGGACCGGCGGCGACGCCGTCAACCAGGTGCTCTCGGAGACCTCCAGACGCACCAGCCAGGGCAACTCGATGATCAACCCGACCGCGCCCGAGGACGCCGCGCCGGAGTTCAGCCTCAACCCGGCGGGTCTGCCGGTCGCGGTGATCAGCGTGCTGTTCCGGCCGTTCCCGTTCGAGGCGTCCAACATCCAGAACCTCATCCAGTCGGTGGAGTGCTTCGCGCTGCTGGTGATGTTCATCCGCGCCTGGCCCAGGCTGAGCCGGCTGCCCCGGCTGTTCGTGCAGCGCTCCTACGTGGCCTTCGCCGCCGTCTACACGGTGCTGTTCTGCTGGGCCTTCTCGACCATCAACAACATGGGCATCCTGTCCCGCGAACGGGTCCAGGTGCTGCCGCTCGCGCTGGTGCTGCTGGTGGTCCCGGCCGCCGCCGCCCGCGGGGCCGCCGCCACCCGCAGACCGCCACCGGTCTGGCGGGTCGCGCCCGGCCAGTGGGGTGCCCGCCGCCGCGCGGAGCCACCGTCCCAGGCGCCACCGTCCCAGGCGCCACCACTCGCCGTGCCACCGCCGTCAACCGTGTCACCGTCACCGTCCCAGGGGGGATCGACCGCGCCATGACCACCGACACCACCGACACCCTTGACCTGCCCGCCGCCCTCGGAGGCACACCCGCCTTCCCCGACGGGCTGCCGCTCACCCGGGTCCGGGTGCCCGACCGCGCCGCGCTGCTGGAGCGGCTGGGCACCGTGCTCGACAGCGGACAGCTCACCAACGGCCGCACCGTCGCCGAACTGGAGGAGGCGGCGGCCGAACTGCTGGAGGTGCCGCACGTGGTGGCGGTCTCCAACTGCACCACCGGACTGATGCTGGTCCTCCAGGCCGCCGGCGTCGACGACCGCCGCCCGGTGGTGATGCCCGGCTTCACCTTCTCCGCCACCGCGCACGCCGCGCACTGGGCCGGCGGCACCCCGGTGTTCGCCGAGGCCCGGGAGCAGGACATCACCCTCGACCCCGAGGACGCCGCCGCCCGGCTGGCCGCCGCCGACCGCCCGGCCGCGCTGATGGCCACCCACGTCTACGGCACGCCCTGCCAGGTCGAGCGCCTCCAGGAGGTCGCCGACGCCGCCGGGGTGCCGCTGGTCTACGACTCCGCGCACGGCTTCGGCAGCCGCCGCAGGGGCGTGCCGATCGGCACGTTCGGCTACGCCGAGGTGTTCTCGCTGAGCCCGACCAAGGTGGTGGTGGCCGGCGAGGGCGGCCTGGTCGCCACCCGTGACGCCGACCTCGCGCGCCGGCTGCGCACCGCCCGCGACTACGGCAACCCGGGCGACTACGACACGCTGTTCCCCGGCCTGAACGCCCGGATGAGCGAGCTGCACGCCGCCGTCGGCCTCAACTGGCTGGCCGGCCTGCCCGAGCGGGTGGCCCACCGGAGCGCGCTGGTCAAGGAGTTCGCCGCCGTCACCGCCGGGCTGCCCGGGCTGCGCCTGGCCCTGCCGGAGGAGGGCGACACCTCCACCTTCAAGGACCTCACGCTCATCCTGGACGCCGCCGCGTTCGGCCTCACCTCCCGCCAACTCGCCGACGCGCTGCGGGCGGAGGGCATCGACTCGCGCCGCTACTTCCACCCGCCGGTGCAGCGCCAGCGGGCCTACGCCCACCTCGGCCAGGCGGAGTCGCTGCCGCTCACCGACCGGCTCGCCGAGTCGGTGCTCACCGTGCCGCTCTGGTCGCAGATGGACGCGGCCACCGTGCGCCGGATCGCGGACGCGGTGGTCCGGATCCAGCCGTACGCGGAGCGTCTGCGCGCCGCCTGACCCGGCCGGGGTCGGAGCGCGGTCCCGTTACGCGGATCGGGTGACACCGGTTGGACCGCGGGCCCACCCGGTCGGCAGGATGTCCGGCCAGGGCCCGCGGTCCCGTCCCACCCTCCCCCGTACGTGTTTGGAGTTCCCGGTGTTCAAGGGATTCCGCAGCTTCCTGCTGCGTGGAAACGTGGTCGACCTGGCGGTCGGCATCGTGATCGGCGCGGCCTTCACGGCCGTGGTCACCGGGTTCGTCACGGCGTTCCTGACGCCGTTGGTCGGGGTCGCGACCGGCGCGGTCGGCGACTTCACCCAGAAGACCTTCGACGTGGCCGGCACCCGGTTCCCGTACGGGGTCTTCGTCAACGCGCTGATCGGCTTCGTGCTGGTCGCCGCGGTGATCTACTTCGTCGTGGTGGTGCCGGTCGGCCGGCTCCAGGCGCGGCTGGAGGGCGGCAAGCCGGCCCCGGCCGCCAAGGCGGACTGCCCGGAGTGCCTGAGCGCGATCCCGGCCGCGGCGGTGCGCTGCTCCTTCTGCACCACCGAGGTGGCTGGCCGACCGGGCTTCCCCGCCCAGCGCGGACCCGTCGAGCGGCCGGCCGAGCCGGACGCGGAGCAGGGCGCCGGGAAGCCCGCCGGACCGTCGGTCACGGACTCCGCCGTGACGTCCGACGAGAAGTCCGCCGCGACGTCCGACGAGCAGCAGCCCGCGTCGGCGCGCTGAGCCCATATCGGGCCTGACGGGGACTTTATTCCCCAAACATTCACGAGCCCCCGTCGCGCCCCCGACGGGGGCTCGAATGCGCCGGTGCGCGCCCCGCCCGAAGAAGTTTCTTCGACGGTCCCCGAACCGTCCACCGCCCCGTCACCGCACGGATCTTCGCCGTCCTCGTCCGAGCGCCGTTCGAGCCGCCGGGCCGACCGTAACGGTGGCCGGAACTAGCCGCCAGAATGTCCGTTCTTCCTACTTTCGAAACCTTTGTTCGGGCGAAGCTTGTGTAAACACTCGAACTGCTCCGCCTCCCAGTCTCCTCAGCAGCCGCGTTGTGGGCTTACCGTATGCCCCATGACCTCGCCCCGCTCCTACGACGGAGTCGGCTACCCCTCTCCGTCCTTCTCCTCCGGCACGCCCATCTACGACAGCCTCGTCGCAGAGCGCGGTGTCCCGCAGATCGCGCCCATCAACGTGCCGGCCGCCCTGCCGCCGGCCCTGTCGACCGGTTACGGATCCGGCCTCTCCGGCCCGTCCTACGAGAACAACCGGTACGGCACCGGGTACGACAGTCCCGGCGGCAACCTCCCCGCCCTGCCGCCCGCCCGCCTCGCCCTGGGCCCCGGCCCGAGCAGCGCGCCGTCCTCCTCCGGCCCGGCCACGGCGTACATCCCGGCGCAGCCCGCGCCCGCGTACGCCGCCGCGCCGCAGCCCCCGGTCCCCGGGTATGGCGGCCCGCAGCCGTACCTGCCCGGCCAGCGCCCGCAGACGCCGCCCCCGGCCTTCACCCAGGCCTCCACCGGCGGGTACCAGCCGTCCGGCGGCCAGAGCTTCGGCGGCCAGAACACCTTCGTCGGCGGCCACGGCGGCCCGCAGACCTTCGGCGCGCAGCCGCCCGGCGGCCCGTCCGGTCCGCAGGGCACGGCCGGCCAGCCGCACGGCCCGCAGTCCTTCGGCGGTCCGCAGGCCTTCACCGGCCACGGCGCCCAGCCCGGTGGCTTCGGCGGCTCCGGTGACCAGTCCTTCGGCGGCGCCCAGCTGCGCCCGGCGGTCACCCCGGTCGCCCCGGTCCGCCCGATGCAGCCCCAGCGGCCCGGCCCGTACGGCGAGCCCGGCCAGTTCCAGCAGGGGGGCTACCAGCCGCAGGCCCAGGGCTACTGAGCCCACCGCGTCCCCGGGCCGGCCCCACCCGGCCCGAACCCGCACCACCCGGGTCCTCGGCGAGGACCTAGCACCACCCGGCGCACCCACATCCGCCGGGCGTACGGAGAAACGGGTCATCCACGGACCGCCCGGAACGCCACCCCACCCGGCGTTCC
>NZ_BAAAKJ010000011.1:18782-19856 GCF_039527695.1 Kitasatospora putterlickiae | reverse complement strand
TTCGGGGCACCCACGGTGCCGGACCGCGAACGCCGCCGGTCCGGACCCGGCTGGCAGGATGGGGGAATGCAGCTCACCGGACTCCACGTCTACCCCGTCAAGTCCATGTACCGCCTGAGCCCCGAGAGCGCCCGCGTCGAACCGTGGGGCCTGGCCGGCGACCGGCGCTGGATGCTCGCCGACGCCACCGGCCGGTTCGTCAGCCAGCGCGAGAACGCCGCCCTCGGCCAGGTCCGCGCCGAGCCCACCCCCGCCGGGGCCCTCGTGCTCACCGCCCCCGACGGCTCCCGCGCCGAGGTCCCCGCCCCCGCCGTCGCGGTCGGCGACGCGCTCGCCGACGTCGAGGTCTGGGGCACCCGCTTCCGCGCCGCCGAGGCCGGCAAGGAGGCCCAGCTGTGGATCGCCGAGCACCTCGGTGACTACCGGCTGGTGCACCTGGACGACCCGCGCGCCCGGCCCGTCGACCCGGACTTCTCCTCCCCCGGCGACACCGTCTCGATGGCCGACGGCTTCCCGCTGCTGCTCACCACCACCGCCTCGCTGGCCGAGCTCAACGCGCTGATCGCCGCCGAGCACCCGGACGGCCACGAGGAGCTGCCGATGGAGCGGTTCCGCCCCAACGCGGTGGTCTCCGGCGGCGAGCCCTGGGCGGAGGACGGCTGGCGGCGGATCAGGATCGGCGAGCTGACCTTCCGGGTGGTCAAGCCGTGCGGGCGCTGCGTCGTCACCACCACCGACCAGGAGAGCGGCGAGCGGCGCGGCCCCGAGCCGCTGCGCACCCTGGCCCGGCACCACCGGCTGCTGAAGAAGGCGGCGTTCGGGCAGAACCTGATCCCCGAGCGGCCGGCCGGCGTCGAGGGCGACGTGCTCGGCACCCTGCGGCTGGGCGACGAGGTCGAGGTGCTGGAGGACGGCGCGCACTGGCCGGCCGACCAGAAGGCGTGACGGCGGGCGCCCGCTCGCGCGCCCCCGCTTCCGCACCCCCGTCCCGGAACCGGACGTGTGCGCGCTCGTTGGAACAGGCTGACGCGCGGTGGGGCCGGGGCGGCCGTCCGCCCGCCGTGCCCGCCCCGG
>NZ_BAAAKJ010000011.1:12215-18728 GCF_039527695.1 Kitasatospora putterlickiae | reverse complement strand
GGACGACCCGCGCACCCCGGTGCGCCGCGACCGGGCGCGCGCCGCGTCCGCGTGCGTCCGGTCCGCAGATCGCCGGCTCGATGAAGGTGGGGACGACAGACCGTCATGGCTGAGCACAGGGTCCGGGTCACCCAGGACAGCGCATCCCGCTGGCGGCGCCGCGCCGGCGAGTACGACACGCTCGCGGAGGCCCTGGCCGCCGCGGAGCCGGGCGACACGGTGACCGTGCGGCCGGGCACCTTCCGGGAGAACGTGGTCGTGGACAAGGCGGTGACGGTCGTCGCCGCCCAGGGCCCCGGCAGCGTGCGGATCGATCCGCCGGGCGGGGTGCCGCTCACCGTCACCGCCCCGGCGACCGTCCGCGACCTGGTGATCGAGGGCAGCGACCGGTCCGCCCCGGCCGTCCTGGTCACCGGGGAGGACGCGACGCCCTCGTTCACCGGCTGCCGGGTGGAGACCCGCTCGGCCGCCGGGGTCGAGGTGACCGACGGCGCCCGGCCCACCCTGAAGGGCTGCGTGGTCGCCAACCCGGACGGCCTCGGGCTGCGGCTGCGCGGCGCGGGCACCGCCGCCGCCTTCGAGGACTGCGAGGTCGCCGCCGCCGGCCAGGCCGGGCTGGCGGTGCTCGGCGGCGCGACCGCCGCGCTGGAGCGCTGCCGGGTGCACCACGCCGTCGGCGCGGGCGTGCTGCTCTCCGACCCGGGCAGCGCGGCCGAGCTGACCGGCTGCGAGATCTACGAGATCCGCGGCAGCGGGGTGCAGGCCGAGGCGCAGGCGGGCGGGCGGCTGGTCGACTGCGACATCCACCGGGTCACCGGCAACGGGCTCACCCTGGACGGCGAGGCCGAACTGGTGCTCACCGGCTGCCGGGTGCACGACGTGCCGGAGAACGCCGCCGACCTGCGCGGCCGCGCCCGGCTCAGCCTCGCCCACTCCACCGTGCGGGACTTCGGGCGCGGGGCGCTCTCGGTCTGGGACCAGGGCACCGAGGCGAGCGCCGAGTCCTGCCAGATCCACGGCTCGAACGGCGAGTACCCGGCGCTCTGGGTGAGCGACGGCGCCCGGCTCACGCTCACCGACTGCGCGCTGCACGACCTGCCGGACGCACTGTTCGTGCTGGACCGCGACTCCGCGGCCGTCGCCGAGGGCTGCTCGTTCAGCCGGATCCGCAGTTCGGCGGTGTCGGTCAGCGGCGGCGCGACGGTGACGCTGACCGGCTGCCGGGTGCAGGAGGCGGGCACCGGGCTGTGGTTCCGCGACCACGGCAGCGGAGGCGTGCTGACCGGCTGCGAGATCTCCGACGTGGCGACCGGCGTGATCGTCACCAAGGGCGCCGACCCGGTGCTGCGGGACTGCACCGTCCGGGCCGGTTCGGACGCGGGCGTCTACGTCTCCGCCCAGGGCCGGGGCACCTTCGAGGACTGCCGGGTCTCGCACGGCAAGGGCTTCGGCTTCCACATCATCGACGGCTGCCGGACCGTGCTCACCCGGTGCCGGGCCGAGCAGAACGAGCGGGCCGGCTTCGAGTTCTCCGAGCCCGGACCGGTGGTGGAGGGCTGCACCTCGGACGACGTGCCGGCCGCGACCGCCGGGTCCGCCGACATCCCCGCCCCGCGCACCCAACTCGCGGCCACCGCCGCCCCCCTGGCGTCCTCCGCACCCACCGTGCCCGCCACGGCCGCGATCGGGCCGATCCCGGACTGCCGGCCCGCCGACGAGGCGCTGGCCGAACTCGACGGGCTGGTGGGCCTGGCCACCGTCAAGCAGGAGGTGCGGACGCTGATCGACCTCATCTCGGTCGGCCGGCGGCGCCGGCAGGCCGGGCTCAAGGCGCCCTCGCTCCGCCGCCACCTGGTCTTCACCGGCGCCCCCGGCACCGGCAAGACCACGGTGGCGCGGCTGTACGGCGAGATCCTCGCCTCGCTCGGGGTGCTGCAGCGCGGCCACCTGGTCGAGGTGGCCCGGGTGGACCTGGTCGGCGAGCACATCGGCTCCACCGCGATCCGCACCGCCGCCGCCTTCGACCGGGCGCGCGGCGGCGTCCTGTTCATCGACGAGGCGTACGCGCTGGCACCGGAGGACGGGGCCCGCGACTTCGGGCGGGAGGCGATCGACACGCTGGTGAAGCTGATGGAGGACCACCGGGACGAGGTGGTGGTCATCGTGGCCGGCTACACCGCCGAGATGGAGCGCTTCCTCTCCGCCAACCCCGGTGTCTCGTCGCGGTTCTCGCGCACCATCACCTTCCCCGACTACTCGGCCGAGGAACTGCTGGAGATCGCCCGCGCCCAGTGCGCCGAACACGAGTACGCGCTCGCCGACGCCACCGAGCGCGCCCTGCTCGACCACTTCGCCGGCATCGAGCGCGGCCCCAACTTCGGCAACGGCCGCACCGCGCGCCAGGTCTTCGAGACCATGGTCGAACGCCACGCCATGCGGATCGCCCAGCTCCCCGACGCCTCCACCGAGGACCTCCAGCTCCTCGTCCCCGCCGACCTCCCGTCCCCCCGCCTGCCGTAGGGCCCCCGCCTGCCGCAGGGCCCCGCCGGTCAGCCGGTCCAGGCGTCGCCGGACAGGAAGGACTCCAGGCCGGTCAGGTAGGGCGCGATGTCGATCCGCTCGCCGGCCAGCCAGTCGTCCGAGTAGTACTTGTCGAGGTAGCGGTCACCCGGGTCGCAGATCAGGGTGACCACGCTGCCGCGCTCCCCCGCCGCCCGCATCTGCGCGACGATCCGCAGCGCGCTCCACAGCCCGGTCCCGGTGGACGCGCCCGCCTTCCGGCCGAGCACCTGGTCCAGGATCCGCACCGCCGCGATCGAGGCGGCGTCCGGGACCTTCATCATCCGGTCGATCGCCCCGGGCACGAAGCTCGGCTCCATCCGGGGCCGCCCGATCCCCTCGATGCGCGAGCCCTGCTCGCACACCGCGTCCGGGTCGTCGTGCACCCAGCCGTCGAAGAAACAGGAGTTCTCCGGGTCGGCGACGCAGATCCGGGTGTCGTACTGCATGTAGTGGACGTACCGGGCGATGGTCGCCGAGGTGCCGCCGGTGCCGGCGGTGGCCACGATCCAGGCCGGCTCGGGGTGCGGCTCCAGGCGCAGCTGGGCGAAGACCGACTCGGCGATGTTGTTGTTGCCCCGCCAGTCGGTGGCCCGCTCGGCGTAGGTGAACTGGTCCATATAGTGGCCGCCGGTCTCCTCGGCGAGCCGGGCCGAGGCCTCGTACACCTCGTCCGGCCGGTCCACGAGGTGGCACTCGCCGCCGTGGAACTCGATCAGGTCGATCTTGGCCTGGCTGGTGGACTTGGCCATCACCGCGATGAACGGCACCCCGACGAGCTGCGCGAAGTACGCCTCGGAGACGGCGGTGGAGCCGCTGGACGCCTCGATCACCGGCTTGCCGGGGCGGATCCAGCCGTTGCAGAGCCCGTAGAGGAACAGCGAGCGGGCCAGCCGGTGCTTGAGCGAGCCGGTCGGGTGGGTGGACTCGTCCTTGAGGTAGAGGTCGATGCCCCAGTCCGCCGGGAGCGGGAAGCGCAGCAGGTGGGTGTCGGCGGAGCGGTTGGCGTCCGCCTGGACCTTGCGGACCGCCTCCTTGAGCCAGCGCCGGTACTCCGGGTCGGAACGGTCGACGTCAACGGTCGGTTCGGTCCCCATGCCCATGCCACTCTCCTCGTACGAGTCCCCTGGAAGCCCCCCTCCGTTCGCTCACTACGAGTGTATGGGTGTCACGATAAGTAACATTATCCGAGGCTCCAGGCTCCGCTTATCGGACCGCCTGTCCGGCGGTCACCGACTGCGGGTCCGCCAGGTACGGCAGCCAGCCCAGTTCGGCCGCCCCGGCCAGCGCGCTGTGCCGCAGCTCGGCGCCGACGATCGGCACCCGGCCGCTGCGCCCCCACAGGCTGCGCTCGGCGACGACCGCGCGCAGCCGCTCCGGCGCGGCCTCCAGCAGGTCCAGGTGCAGCCCGCTGAGCACGACCCGGTCCGGGTTGAGGATGTTGGCGACCCCGGCCAGCCCGAGGCCGAGCCGGTCGATCACGTGCTCCACGGCCGCCCGGGCCCGCTCGTCGGTGGCGGCGGCCCGGCAGAGCTCGCCGGCCTGGTCGAGCAGCGGCCGGCCCGGGTCCGGCGTCAGCCCGGCGGCGGCGAACAGCGCGTCCGGGTCGGTCTCCGAGTTGAGGCAGCCCCGGTTGCCGCACCCGCAGGGCCGGCCCTGCGGGTCCACGGTCAGATGGCCGACCTCCAGCGCCAGCCCGGCGCTGCCGGTGTGCAGCCGCCCGTCGATGACCAGCGCGCCACCGACGCCGCGGTGGCCGGAGGTGACGAGCAGCAGGTGCCGCGCGCCACGGCCGGCGCCGTGCCGGTACTCGGCGAGGGCGGCCAGGTTGGCGTCGTTGGCGATCGCGGTCGGCAGCGGGTCGAACGCGCGCGGGCCGTGGTCGGCGCGCCCCACCTCCACGTCGTACAGGTCGGCGACGGGCGTGCCGCTGGGCCAGGCGAAGTGCAGCGCGGCGAGCGCGGTGCCGTCCGGCTCGGTGACCGGGTTGGGCAGCGCGAGCGCCGCGCCGAGGCAGCGCCGCTCGGTGCCCCGGGCGAGTTCGGCGCCCGCCTGGGCGACGGCGCGCAGCATCCGCACCGGGTCGGTGGCGGCGGGCAGCGGAAGGTGCACCGGCGGGTCGAGCAGCCCGCCGAGGCCGGCCAGGGTGACGCTCAGGCCGTCGGCGTGGATCTGCCCGGCGACCACCACCGGGCCGCCCGGGTCGATGGCGAGCCGGTGTGAGGGGCGCCCGCGGCCGCCGCCGGCCGGGCGGGAGTCGACCGTGATCAGGCCGAGCGCCTCCAGTTCGGCGGTGACGGCGCCGGCGGTGGCCCGGGTGACGTCGAGCGCGCGGGTGAGCGCCGAGCGGGTCGGGGCCTGACCGGTGTGGATCAGCTGCAGTGCGGGGCCGAGCAGCGTCCGCCCCCGGTCGGGGGCCGCGCGGCGGTGGGCGTCGCGCTGCGCGTCGTGGTCGGCCCCGGTCCCGGGCTTCGGGCTTGAAGGTGAGAGCTGCACGGACCTATTGTTACTTTGTGCCGCCCCGAAACAAAATCAGTCCCCATGGCCCTACCCACCGGCCGTCCCCCCAGTCTCGCAGCACCCCCGCGAAATCCCCCACCCCGTCCGCGCCCACCCCCGCCTCCTGGGGCGCCGCCCGGCTCGCCCTCACCGCCTTCTTCGCCGTCGACGGCCTGCTGTTCGCCGCCTGGGTCGTCCGCATCCCGGACGTCCGCAGCCAGGTCAACGCCTCGCACAGCGCCCTCGGACTCGCCCTGCTCTGCGTCTCGGCGGGCGCCGTCGCCACCATGCCGCTGATCGGCAGGCTCTGCCTGCGCTACGGCTCCCGGCCGGTCACCGTCGCCTCGCTCGCCCTGCTCGCGCTCTCCGTCCCCCTGCCCGCGCACACCCACTCGGTGGCGGCCCTCGGCGCCGTCCTGCTGCTCTTCGGCGCCGGCTACGGCGGGGCCAACGTCGCCATGAACAGTGCCGCCGTCGAGATCGTCGGCGAACTCGGACGCCCGGTCATGCCCAGCTTCCACGCCGGGTACAGCCTGGGCGGGCTGCTCGGCGCGGGCGTCGGCGGCCTGCTCGCCGGCCCCCTCACGGCCACCCAGTGGCTCACGCTGGCCGGACTCGCCGGGCTGGTGGTCTCCGCGGTGGCGGGCGTCGCGCTGCTCCGCAGCCCGGGCGCCCGACCGGTCGCCACCGCCGCCGCCAGCGCCTCCGGCACCCGCACCGCGCCGTCCGCCGGCCGGACGCTGGTCCTCCTGCTCGGCCTCACCGCGCTCTGCACCGCGTACGGCGAAGGCGCCGTCGCCGACTGGACCACCCTGCACCTCACCGACGACGTCCACGCCGGCGCCCGGGTGGCCGCCGCCGGCTACGCCGCCTACGCGCTCGCCATGACCACCGGCCGGATCGGCGGCACCTGGCTCTCGACGCGCCTCGGCCAGCACCGGGTGATGCTCCTCGGCGGCCTCACCGCGGCGGCCGGGATGCTGCTGGCCGCGCTCGCGCCGCTGGTGCCACTGGCGCTGGCCGGGTTCGTCCTGGTCGGGCTCGGACTGGCCAACATCTTCCCGCTCGCGATCGCCCAGGCCGGCGCCGTCGGCGGCCCGAAGGGCGTCGCCCTCGCCTCCACGCTCGGCTACGCCGGCATGCTGATCGGCCCGCCGGTGATCGGCTTCCTCGCCGACGCGACGAGCCTGCCGATCGCCCTGACCACCGTCGCCGCGACCGCGACCGCCGCCGCGGTCCTCCCGCTGGCCGCCCGGCCGCGTGCGAGGATCACGCCATGACGAACAGCACCGCTCCGGTCCGGTTCCTGCGCGCCGCCGAGCGGCCGGCCACGGCGTGGCGCAACGGAGGCGGGGTGACCAGGGAGGTCGCCGGCCACCCCGTGGGCTCCGGACTGGACGACTTCCGGTGGCGGGTCAGCCTCGCCGACGTCGCCTCCGCCGGGCCGTTCTCCGC
>NZ_BAAAKJ010000011.1:2953-12141 GCF_039527695.1 Kitasatospora putterlickiae | reverse complement strand
CACCACCCGCACCCCGCAGGAGGCCGCGCGGTTCGCCGACCGGGTGATCACCCTGGACGAGGGCCCGGGCATGGCGCTGTCCGTCGACGGCGTCGAGACCGTCGTCGACACCCCGTTCCGCCCCTTCGCCTTCCCCGGCGACGCGGCCACCGACTGCCGGCTGCTCGGCGGCCCGCTGGTCGACTTCAACGTGATGACCCGGCGCGGCCACGCGACCGCCGACCTCGTCCTCGCCGAACGGCCCGCCCCGGTCCCCGTCCCCGCCGACGCCACCGTGCTGCTGGTCTGCCTCTCCGGCACCGCGACCCTCGACGGCACCCCCCTCACCCGCTACGACGCCGCCCTCCTCACCGCCCCGGCCACCCACGACCTGCGCCCCGACGGCATCACCGCCGTCATCACCTTCCGCGGCGCGCCACAGGCCTGAGGGCCTCCGTCGCCGCGGTGCCGGGCTCCTCGGTCGCCGGTCCCCCGGGCCGGTCGTTCCCCTGGCAGCACCCGTGGTGCGGCGGGGCGAGGCCGCCGCCCGGCCCCCGCGTCGCCCGGCACGGCCCCCGCGCCCGGCTCAACCCGGGAAGCCGGCCGGACGCGGCGGCCCCCGCTCAGGACTCCGGCTCGCCCGGCGGCCGCAGGTCCCAGCCGGTCAGGGCGCGCAGTTGGGCCGCGGTCACGTCGCCCGGCAGGGGGCGGGGCGGATCGTTGCGGAACGGGGGCTGCCAGCCCTCCTCGGGTGTCCAGCGGCGGACCGGCCTCGCCGGGGCGCCCGCGACCACGGTGTGGTCCGGCACCTCCCCGCGGACCACCGAGCCGGCCGCGACGACCACGTTGCGGCCCAGCCGGGAGCCGGGCAGGATCACCGCCCCGGTGCCGATCCAGCTGCCGGAGCCGATCTCCACCGGCTCGTTGCGCGGCCACTGCTTGCCGATCGGCAGATCGGTGGCCCGGTACTCGTGGGCCTGATCGGATATGTAGACGCCGGGGCCGGTCCACACGTCGTCGCCGAGCACGATCGACTGGTGGCCGACGATGTGGCTGTCCCGGCCGATCACGCAGCCGCCGCCGATCCGCACGATCGGCTCGGGACCGAGGTCGAGCCCGGGCAGGAAGCCCGCGCTGATGGTCACCCGCTCGCCGATGATCGAGAACGGGCCGATGGTGATCCACTGCTCGTTGAAGACCGCGCCGAGCGGGAAGGACAGCTTCGTCCCCGCGCCCAGCTCGCCGAACCGGTAGGGACCGGGGTTCTCGCTGGACACCGCGCCGGTCCGCTGCACCCACCGCCAGCCCCGGTGGACGAGCCGCCCGGCGGTCCGTCGGCCGCCCGCCCGCGCGGCGCTGAACAGGGAACGCGTGATCGACATGCGCTCACGTTACCGGCCCGTAGGGCCCGTCCGGTGGGAGGGCGGCCAAGGTCACAGGGCCACCCGGGGTCACACGCTCCGGCCGTCTCGACCCCATGTTCGGGAAAACGGCGTCCGGGATCCGCCACGGCTGCCAGACTCACGGACATGGAGATCACCGCGCACCTCGACGCCCTGCGACGCGAGGGCACCCTGCTCGCGGACGCCGCCGCCCGCACCGACCTCACCACCCCCGTCCCGACCTGCCCGGAGTGGCAACTGCGCGACCTCGTGCTGCACACCGGCCGGGTGCACCGCTGGGTGACGGCCCTCGTCCGCGACCAGCTCACCGGCGAGAAGGCCATCGAGCTCCGGCCGGCGATCTGGGGGCTGGAGCCGGACGACGCCGACCTGGTCGAGTGGTTCCGCACCGGCCACGCCACGCTGGTCGACACGCTCGGCGCCGCCCCGGCCGACCTGGACTGCTGGACCTTCTTCCCGGCGCCGAGCCCGCTCGCGTTCTGGACCCGCCGCCAGGCGCACGAGACGGCCGTGCACCGGATCGACGCCGACGCGGCCGCCGGCGCCGAGGGGCCGCACGCCGAAGCGGAGTTCGCCCACGACGGCATCGACGAACTGCTGACCGGCTTCCTGACCATCGGCCGCGCCAAGGTCCACAGCGATCGGACCCGGACGCTGCAGATCACCGCGAGCGACGGCCCCGGCCGGTGGCTGCTGACCATCAGCCCGGAGCCGATCACCATCGAGCCCGTCGAGCGGCCGGCCGACCTGACGCTCACCGGCCCGGCCCGCGACCTCTACCTGCTGCTCTGGAACCGCCTCCCGGAGGGCACCGGACGGGTCGTCACCGCCGGGGACGACTCGCTGCTCGCCCTGTGGCGCGAGGCCGCGGCCATCTGACGCGCGGGAAAGGAGGGCGTGTCAGCGCGCCCAGCGCGCCGGACGCTTCTCCAGGAACGCGCGCATGCCCTCCTGCGCCTCCTCCGAGCCGAACAGCCGCGCCGACAGTTCCACCAGCGCGTCGGCGTCCCGCTCGAAGGAGCGCACCACCTCGGCGTTGGCGAGCCGCTTGGACTGCGCGAGGCCCTGCGGCGAACCCAGCCGCAGGGCGTCCAGCAGGCCCTTGAGCGCGACCTCGGCCGCCTCCGGCGCGTCGACGGCCTGCGTGACCAGGCCGATCCGGGCGGCCTCGGCGGCGTCGAAGACCTCACCGGTCAGGTAGTAGCGGGAGGCGGCGCGCGGGTCGAGCTTGGGGCGCAGCGGCAGCGAGATGACGGCGGGCGCGAGCCCCAGCCGCACCTCGGTGAACGCGAAGGTGGCGGCCGGCCCGGCGAGTGCCAGGTCGGCCGCGCCGACCAGCCCGAGCCCGCCGGCCCGCACGTGCCCGTCGATCACGGCGATGACCGGCTTGGCGCAGTCCACGATCGCCCGCTGGAGGTCGACCAGCCCGCGCGGTCCGACCGTCGGGTCCGCGCCGGTCGCCTCCGAGAGGTCCGCCCCGGCGCAGAACACCTTGCCCGCGTGCGTCAGCACCACCGCCCGCACCTCCGGATCGGCCGCCGCCCCGGCGAGCCCGGCCGTCAGTTCGGCCATCAGCCGGGTGGACAGCGCGTTGCGGTTGTGCGGCGAGTCGAGCGTCAGGGTGGTGACGGCGTCCTCGGTGGTCACACGGACGAGGGGCGCTTCACTGGTCATCGGTGCGGTCCTGCTTTCCGGCTGAGGGTGGGTCGGAACGGACGCCCGCCACCCGTGAGCCACGGGCGCCCGGACGACTCTGACACGCCCGCCCTCCCCACGGGAAGTGCCCAGGTCGAGGCCGTCCGGCCGGATCAGAGCCGCGACGTGTCGAGCTCCAGCCCGAACGGCTCCGGCAGCCGGACCGCCGTCCCGAACGGATGCGGCCCGTCCTCGACCGCGTACCCGAGCCGGGTGGGCTCGCTGAAGAGCGTGCAGGTACGGGCCTGCCGGTCGACCAGCAGGTACAGCGGCGCGCCGTACTGGCCGTAGCGGCGGCGCTTGACCGTCCGGTCGGTCTCCGCGTTCGACGGCGAGCCGACCTCCACCACCAGCAGGGTCTGGTCCGGGAGCAGCGCGCCCTCCGTCTTCGCCGCCAGCTCGGCCGGCACGACGGCGAGGTCGGGGACGTACCAGTTCTCCGATCCGGGCAGGTCGAGATTGCCGGAGCCGGACACGAGAGCCAGGTCCTCCAGCCGAGGAGTCAACTGCCGACGGATGACCTCGGCGGCGCTCTCGTGCGCCCACGACGGCGACATCGGAGTGATGACTCCTTCGATGATCTCGGCGCGGTCGCCCGCGACATGCTGGATCGCGTACTTCAGCGCCCGCTCGGGATCGGCAACCGCGCTGTAGTCGCCGGGAGTGTGGGGGGCCGTGCTCATGACGTTCTCCTCCTGGCCGGACGCTCTCGTCACCGCAGGTACCGCAGCAGCATACCGACCGTAAACGCCTGGTGTGCTGACCGGTCGTCGGCCACGATGGTCATATGACCATGGAATCGCAGCGCAGTACCGCCCCGCTCACCCATATCGCCGAGCCGCCCGGGGTCGCTCCGGGGACGGGGTACACGCAGGTCGTGTCGGGGACGGGCCGGCTGGTGGCGGTGTCGGGGCAGGTGGCGTTCGACGAGGAGCGGCGGCTGGTCGGGGAGGGGGACCCGAAGGCGCAGGCGCGGCAGGTGTTCGAGAACCTGCGGCGCTGTCTGGCGGCGGCGGGGGCTGACTTCTCGCAGGTCGTCAAGCTGACGTACTTCGTCACCGACGTGGCGTACCTGCCCGCCATCCGCGAGGTCCGGGACGAGGCGCTCGGGGAGCTGCCGCCGCCGGCCTCGTCGGCGGTGCAGGTCGCGGCGCTGTTCCTGCCGGAGGTGCTGATGGAGGTCGAGGCCTTCGCGGTGGTGCCGGAGTAGACCCCTAGGACGCCATCGCCACCTTGCCCCGCCGGGCGGCCCAGCGGACGGCGGGGCCCATCGCGAGGCCGGCCGCGGCGAGCAGGGTGCCGAGGACGGCCCAGCCGAGCAGGCCGTGGCCGACGACGGCGGTGGACACGAGAGCCGGACCGATCATCAGGGCGGCGGCGTTGCCCGCGTTGAAGACGCCCTGGTAGGCGCCGTGGGCCCGCTCGCCGGCCAGGTCGTAGCTGAGCGCCCAGGTGCCGGCCTGGCCCAGCACCTCGCCGACCGCCTGCAGCGCGACGCCGACGAGCACCACCAGGGCGGCGAGTTCGGCGCGTGCGCCGTGCGCGAGGGCGATCACCAGGCAGGAGGCGGCCAGGATCAGCCCCGCCCGGCCGCAGGCCCGCGCGGCGGCGGCCGGGTGCTCGGTGCCCCGGGTGGCGCGGACCTGGAAGGCGATCACCAGCAGGGTGTTGACGACCAGGGTGGCGGCCACGGTGATCCGGGGCGCGTCGGTCTGCTGGACGATCCACAGCGGCACGCCGACCTCCAGCATCGCGAACTGCAGGGCGAGCACCGAGCTGAGCGCCGTCACCAGCAGGAACGGCCCGTCCCGCAGCGCCGGGTTGCGCTCACGGGACGCCCGCCACGCCGGCCCGCCGGGTGCCGGGCGGGAGGCCCCGCCCGCGCCCCGCACCGGCAGCCGCAGGAACATCACCGCGACCACCAGGTACGAGGCCGCGTCGGCCAGGATGGCCGCCAGGTAGCAGGTGCGCGAGTCCACTTGGAGGGCGATCGCGCCGACGCCGGTGCCGACGCAGAGCCCGACGTTGGTCACCACCCGCAGGTACGCCCGGCCGGCCACCCGCTCGGCGGGGGGCAGCACCTCGGCGTAGAGGGCGTTGCGGACGGCGGCCGCGCCCCGGTCGGCGGCGGCGACCAGGCAGGCGAGCGCCACGAACGCCGGATAGCCGCCGACCGCCGTGTAGCCGGCGGTGCCGAGGCCGGTGAGCGCGACCAGCGTCACCAGGATCGGCCTGCTCCCCCAGCGGTCGGCGGCCCGCCCGGCGGGAACGCTCGCGACGACGCCGCAGAGCCCGGCGGCGGTGAGCGCGAGGCCGAGCTGCGCCGCGCTCAGGCCGAGGTAGCGGGTGAAGAACAGCACGCCGATGGAGAGCGAGAGGCCGCTGCCGACGGTGTTGAGCAAGGTGAGCCGGGCGAGCCGGCGCACCATCGGGTCCGGGTGCAGCAGGCGGGAGGCCTTGGACGCGGGCAGCCCGGAACCCGGTGCGGCGTTCGCCGCCGGTGAGGTGGTCATGCCCTCGATTCCACCCCGGCACCGCCGTCGGGCAGTACTGATTTAGGCTGTGGCTAAACCTCCGGGGGGAGCGGCGTGCACCGGTTCAAGCTCGACCTGGCGGACCTCGCCACCACCTGGTTCGCCTGCTCGCCGATCCAGGAGGCCGCGCTCAGCCTGCGGATGTGGACCCACCCGGGCTTCTACTCCGCGCAGTCCGCCGCGTTCGAGCGCCTGCGGCCCTCCTTCGAGCGGCTGGACTCCTCACTGCTGCTCTCCCTGGTCTCCGACAACCGCTGGATCCCGGACTTCCTGACGCCCCGCCCGGCCGTCCCGTGGCCGGACTTCCGCACCGAGCTGGCCGCCGTCCGGGCGCTGCCGCCGGAGCAGTTGCGCGGCGAGCTGGAGCGGACGTTCCTGCCGCACGGCCGGCCGCTGCCCGCGGTGCTGGAGGCCGGGCTGGCCGATCCGGCGCGGCTGCTGGCGCGGATCGCCGACGCCTTGGCGGAGTACTGGGAGTGCTGTCTGGCGCCCGGGTGGTGGCCGCGGGCGCGGGCGGTGCTGGAGGCGGACCTGGTCTACCGGTCGCGGGTGCTGGCCCAGCAGGGCGCGGCGGCGCTGTTCGCCGACCTCGACCACCGGCTGCGCTGGACGGACGGCGTCCTCTCGATCAACCGCCGCTGGACGGCCTGGGACGGCGAGATCACCGTGGACGGGCGGGGGCTGGTCCTGGTGCCGACCTTCTTCGCCCGGGGCGCGGTCACGATGATCAGCAACGACCGTCCGCCGCAGATCAGTTACCCGGCGCGCGGGCAGGCGTGGATGGCCGCGGCGCGGCCGCCGGCGATCCCGCGCGCGCTGGAGCGGCTGCTCGGCGCGCCGAAGGCCCGGCTGCTGGCGCTGCTGGCCGAGCCGGCCTCGACCACCGACCTGGCCTACCGGCTGGGCGTCACGCCGGGCGCGGTCAGCCAGCACCTGGCGGTGCTGCACGAGACCGGCCTGGTGACCCGGGCGCGACACGGACGTTCGGTGCTGTACGGCCGCAGCCCGCTCGGCGACGAGCTCGCGGGCGGTCCGCGCCGCGGCTGAACCCGGCCCCAGCCAACTCCACAGTGGTACAGACCTGTTGACGCATTGGTCTGTACCTCCTACAGTGCCCATGCCCCTGTCTCCCCACGACGGCGGGCATGTCATGTCCTCCGCACCGCCCCCCGCACCACCCCGCACCACCCCCGTACGGTTCGGCGTCACCCTGTCCAACCCCCACAGTCGCAGGGAGAACCATGTCCGTTCGATCCCGCGTGCGCAGAGGCCGCCACAGGCTGCTCGCACTGCTCTCCGTCCTGCTCCTCCCGGTGGCCGCGATCACCGCGGGAGCCACCCCGGCCAACGCGGCCGGCAAGCTCACCGCCGCCTTCACCAGCGAGAACAGCGGTTCCTGGTGGAAGGGCACCTACATCGTCAAGAACGACAACACCACCGCCGTCAACGGCTGGACCCTGGAGTTCGACCTCCCGGCCGGCGTGACCATCCAGAACAGCTACAACGGCACCGCGACGGTCAGCGGCCGCCACGTCACCGCGGTCGCGGCGTTCTACAACGCCAACGTCCCGGCGGGCCGGACCACCGAGCCGTACAGCTTCTGGTTCGTCGCCAACGGCCCGATCGGCACGCCGACCGGCTGCCGGATCAACGGCGACAAGTGCGACGGCAGTTCGGACGTCCTGCCGTCCGCCCCGGGCACCCCGACGGTGACCGACTCGACGGCCCACAGCCTCGCCCTGAAGTGGCCCGCCGCGACCGGCGGCGACTTCGCGGTCGCCTCCTACGAGGTGCTGAACGGCACCACCGTGGTCGGCACCAGCAACACCACCGACGCCCTGGTCTCCAACCTCACCCCGGCGACCAGCTACACCCTGACCGTCCGCGCCAAGGACACCCGCGGCAACGTCGGCCCGGTGAGCGCCCCGGTCACCGCCTCCACCTTCGACCCGGCCACCGACCCGACGCCGCCCACCGCGCCCACCAACCTCCGCACCACCGCCGTGGGTTCGAGCGACGTGACGCTCGCCTGGAACGCCGCCACCGACAACCTGAAGGTCGCGGCGTACGACGTCTACCAGGACGGCACGCTGGTCAGGACGGTGACCGGCTCGACCCTGACCGCCACCGTCTCCAGCCTCTCCCCGTCCACCTCCTACACCTTCACGGTCAAGGCCCGGGACGGCGCCGACAACGCCTCGCCCGCCTCCGCCGCGCTCAAGGTCACCACCTCCGACCTGGTCGGCACCGGCAAGTACGCCCGGGTCGGCTACTTCACCCAGTGGGGCATCTACGGACGCCAGTACTTCGTGAAGAACCTCGACACCTCGGGCAGCGCGGCCAAGCTCGACGTCATCAACTACGCGTTCGAGAACATCGACCCGGCCAACCTCACCTGCATGACCGGCGTCACCAAGGGCACCACGTCCAACCCGCAGGACCCCGACCAGGGCACCGGCGCGGGTGACGCCGACGCCGACTACGCCCGCCCGATGAGCGCCGCCCAGTCGGTCGACGGCGTGGCCGACGACGGCTGGGGCAAGCTGCGCGGCAACTTCAACCAGCTGAAGAAGCTCAAGGCCAAGTACCCGCACCTCAAGATCGTCGCCTCGCTCGGCGGCTGGACCTTCTCCAAGTACTTCTCCGACGCGGCGGCCACCGACGCGTCCCGGCAGAAGTTCGTCAAGTCCTGCATCGACATCTTCCTCAAGGGCAACCTGCCAGTCTACAACGGCGCGGGCGGCGACGGCATCGCGGCCGGCATCTTCGACGGCATCGACATCGACTGGGAGTGGCCCGGCTCGCCCGACGGCCACGCCGGCAACCACTACAGCCCCAACGACAAGGACAACCTGACCGCGCTGCTCGCCGAGTTCCGCAAGCAGCTGGACGCGCTCGGCGGCTCGCACAAGCTGCTGACCGCCTTCACCCCGGCCGACCCGGTCAAGATCAACCAGGGCTGGGACCTCTCGAAGATCTTCAACTACCTGGACATCGCCAACATCCAGGGCTACGACTTCCACGGCGCCGGCAGCGACAACTCGTGGGAGCCCAACCGCGCCGGCCACCAGGGCAACCTCTACGTGGACGCCCAGGACCCCTACACCACGCACTTCAGTGTCGAAGGGGCCGTCAAGCCCTACCTCGACGCCGGGGTCAACCCGCGCAAGCTCACCATCGGCCTGGCCTTCTACGGCCGCGGCTGGCAGGGCGTCGCGGACGGCGGGGTCAAGGGCGAGTGGCAGAGCGCGACCGGAGCGGCCCCCGGCCAGTTCGCCGAGGAGGCCGGCACCCGCGGCTACAACAACCTGATCACCACCTTCCCCAACCTCTCCGTCTACCACGACGAACAGTCGGTGGCGACCTACGGCTACACCGGAGCGGGCGGACAGTGGTGGACCTTCGACGACGCCTGGTCGATCGGCAAGAAGACCGCCTGGCTGAAGTCGAAGGGCCTGCTCGGCGCGATGATCTGGGACATGACCGGTGACACCCCCGGCGGCACCCTGATCAACGCGCTCGACGGCGGCCTCAAGTAGCACCGGAAACCGGAGCACGCCGGGTCCGGCGGGGGTGG
>NZ_BAAAKJ010000011.1:0-2934 GCF_039527695.1 Kitasatospora putterlickiae | reverse complement strand
ACCCGGCGTCACGCCGTCGCCCGGTCCCCCGGACCGGCTCGGCGCTCCCGGACCGCCTCAGCTCCGCCGGACCGCCTCAGCTCCGCCGGACCGGCTCGACCCTCCCGAAGCGGCTCGCCCTCCCGGACCGCCTCAGCGCGAGGCCAGCGCGGCGAGCCGCCGGGCCGAGCGGTACTGCCGCAGCACCTGGGCGAAGGTGAGGTGCCCCTGGGTGGTCCGGGCGAACGCCCGCCACGCCGGGTCGACCAGGCAGACCGCCGCGTGGAACAGGTACGGCCGGCGCTCGAACGCGTCCAGCATCTGCTTGCCGGCCCGCATCTCCACCCCCAGCCCCGCCTTGATGGCGAAGGCGTAGTTCAACGCCTCGCGCCGGACCTCCGCCGCCGTACCAGCCTCGGCCACCTTGACCGCCCACTCCCCGGCCAGCCGGCCCGAGCGCAGCGCGTAGGAGATGCCCTCACGGGTCCACGGCTCCAGCAGCCCGGCCGCGTCGCCGGCCACCAGGACCCGGCCGCGCGACAGCGGCGAGTCCTCGGCCCGGCAGCGGGTCAGGTGCCCGGACTCCACGCTCGGCGGGAAGCCCGACAGGCCCAGCCGCCGGATGTAGTCCGCCAGGTACTGCTTGGTCCGCTCGCCGTCGCCGCGCGCCGAGATCACCCCGACGGTCAGGCTGCTGGACTCGGTCTTCGGGAACACCCAGCCGTAACTGCCGGGCAGCGGGCCCCAGTCGAGGTGGATCCGGCCCGCCCAGTCGGCCGCGACGTCCGCCGGGACGGGGATCTCCGCCTCCAGGCCGAGGTCGATCTGGTCGAAGGAGACCCCGACGTGCCGCCCGATCCGGCTCGCGCTGCCGTCCGCGCCGACCACCGCGCGCGCCTCGAAGCCGCGCCCGTCGGCGGCGGTGACCAGCGCCGTCCGGTGCTCGCCGCCGCGCTGCTCGACCCCGGTGACGGTCACTCCGGTGACCAGCACCGCCCCGGCCTGCTTGGCCGCCTGGACCAGGCGCAGATCGAACTCGTCCCGGTTGACCAGACCGAACAGCATCCGCTTGGAGCGCCTGGTCCGGGTGAACCGGCCCCGGTACGCGAAGGTGACGGCGTGCACCCGGTCCTGCAGCGGCAGTCTGAAGTCCGGCGGCAGGCTGTCCCTGGAGGGGCCGATGATGCCGCCGCCGCAGGTCTTGTACCGGGGGTGCTCGGCCTTGTCGAGCAGCAGCACGCGCCGGCCCTGCGCGGCCGCGGCGTACGCGGCGGAGGAGCCGGCCGGTCCGGCGCCGACCACGACGACGTCCCAGACGCCGTCCAGTGGGTCCGGCCGGCGGGGCCCGTCGGCCTCGGCGTCGAGCGGGCTACGAGAATCGGGGCTTCCGGAGTCAGTCACGGGCAGCAATCCTATGCGGCCGCCCCCGCCGTCGCCGGACGCACCGCCCTGGGCGCCACCCGGCTCGGCCTATGATCGGGATTACCCACCGTCAACGCGTTCGCCCGCACCACCCCCTCGGACGGACCAGCCTTTCCCGGAGCCCCCGATGCCGCACCAGCCCCTGGCCGACGCCGTCCGGTCCCTCATGGACCGTGCCCGCACCGACCTCGCCGACCTGGTCGCCTACCCCTCGGTCGCCGACCCGCGCCAGTTCCCCGTCGAGGAGTGCGAGAAGGCCGCCCGCTGGGTCGCCGACGCCTTCGCCGCCGAGGGCCTGACGAACGTCCGGCTGCTGGACACCCCCGACGGCACCCAGTCCGTCTACGGGGAGCTGCCCGCCCCGGCCGGCGCCCCGACCGTGCTGCTCTACTCGCACTACGACGTCCAGCCGCCGCTCGACGAGGACGCCTGGCACAGCCCCGCCTTCGAGCTCACCGAGCGCGACGGCCGCTGGTACGGGCGCGGCGCCGCCGACTGCAAGGGCAACATCCTGATGCACCTGACGGCCCTTCGGGCGCTGCGCCAGGTGGACGGCGGCTACCCGGTCGGGCTGAAGGTCATCGTCGAGGGCTCGGAGGAGCAGGGCACCGGCGGCCTGGAGCGCTACGCCGAGGCCCACCCCGAGCTGCTCGCCGCCGACGCCATCGTGATCGGCGACACCGGCAACTTCGCCCCCGGCCTGCCCACCGTCACCGCCTCGCTGCGCGGCATGACCGTGGTCGACGTCTCGGTCCGCACACTGGCGGGCAACCTGCACTCCGGCGCCTTCGGCGGCGCCGCCCCGGACGCCCTGCAGGCCCTGGTCAAGGTGCTCGCCTCGCTGCACGACGAGAACGGCGACGTCGCCGTGGCCGGTCTGGCCACCGACCAGCGCTGGGACGGCGTGCAGTACCCCGACGAGCAGTTCCGCGCCGACGCCAAGGTGCTGGACGGCGTCGCGCTCACCGGCACCGGCACCGTCGCCGACCGGCTCTGGGCCCGCCCCTCGGTCACCGTGCTCGGCATCGACGCCCCGCCGGTGATCGGCGCGACCTCCTCCGTGCAGGCCTCCGCCAAGGCCTCGGTCAGCCTGCGGGTGCCGCCGGGCATGGACACCGCCGCCGCCCAGGAGGCGCTGGTCACCCACCTGGAGGCCCAGGTGCCGTTCGGCGCGAAGGTCACCGTGGAGCGGCAGGGCAACGGCGCCGCGTTCAGCGCCGACATCTCCGGCCCGGCCTACGAGGCGATGGGCGAGGCGATGGCCGAGGCCTTCGGCACCCCGATGGTGGCCTCCGGCGAGGGCGGCTCGATCCCGCTCTGCAACACGCTGCGCACCCTCTACCCGCAGGCCGAGATCATCCTGATCGGCGTCGAGGAGCCGACCACCCAGATCCACGCCGTCAACGAGAGCGTCGACCCGCAGGAGCTGGAGCGGATGGCCCTCACCGAGGCGCTGTTCCTGCGCCGCTACGCCGAGCTGCGCACCGTCTGACCGTCCGGCACCGGGCCGCGCCGTCCCCCGGGACGGCGCGG
>NZ_BAAAKJ010000010.1:38712-39873 GCF_039527695.1 Kitasatospora putterlickiae | reverse complement strand
AGGCGCTCCAGTCCTCGGGACTGCCCGGGATGATCGCCACCACCGTTGACATCAGGGGAAGTTGGTCGGCCGCCGTCGGAGTGGCGGACACCACAACGGGACGGCCGAGGTCGACGCACGAGCGGTTCCGGATCGGAAGCGTGACCAAGCCCTTCATCGCGACCGTGGTACTCCAACTCCAGGCCGAGGGAAGGCTCGACCTCGACGACACCGTGGAACGGTGGCTGCCCGGCCTGGTCAGCGGCAACGGGAACGACGGATCGGCCGTCACCGTCCGCCAGTTGCTCAACCACACCAGCGGCGTCTTCGACTACGGCGACGATCCCGGAATGGGCGCGGTCCTGTTCACCCCGGCCTTCCTCTCCCGGCGCTACGACACCTACAGCCTGGAGCAGTTGGTGCGGATCGCGCTCGCCCATCCCCCGGTCTTCGCGCCGGGGACCTCGTACCGGTACTCCAACACCAACTACCTGCTGGCCGGGATGATCATCGAGCGGGTGACCGGCCGCCCGTACGGCGAGGAGGTGGAACGTCGGATCATCCGCCCCCTGGGGCTGACCGGGACGAGCGTACCCGGCACCACGACCGCCCTGCCCCGGCCGCACGCGCGCGGCTACTCGACACTGTTCGGCGGCTCGCCGACGCCCCTGGACGTCACCGAGCTCAACCCCTCGATGGCCGGATCAGCGGGCGGCATCGTCTCCACCACCGCCGACCTGACCCGCTTCCTCTCCGCCCTGATGCGCGGACGACTGCTCCCCCAGGCCGAGTTGGACGAGATGACCGCCCCCGGACCGCACGGCAGCGGCGGCCTCGGCCTGGGCTCCGGGACGCTCTCCTGCGGCGTCACCGTCTGGGGGCACGACGGCGGCATCCACGGATCGTCGACGCTGGCGCTGACCACCCGGGACGGAAGGCACGTCCTGGCGGTCAACACCAACGCCGACTGGTTCCGCGACAAACTCCCGTTGGCCGAGGCCGAGTTCTGCGGCCGTCCGGGCCCGCAGGGCTCGCAGGACCCGCAGGGCTCGCAAGACCCGCAGGGCTCGCAGGGCCGACCGAGCTGACCCGAGCCGGGCCGGAGCGGGCCGGCCGGGAGCGTCAGGACTCCCGGCGGGCCCCTTCCGCCGGGACCGCCCGGTAGACGTGCGGCTCGGCGTA
>NZ_BAAAKJ010000010.1:31881-38664 GCF_039527695.1 Kitasatospora putterlickiae | reverse complement strand
CCCCGCGTCGGCCACCGCCCGCGCCTTCGCCGTCTCCGTCAGCGCGATGACCGAGCCGCCGAAGCCACCACCGGTCATCCGCGCGCCGAGGGCCCCGGCGGCGACGGCGGTGTCGGCCGCGAGGTCGGTCTCCGGGCAGGAGGTCCGGTAGTCGTCGCGCAGCGAGGCGTGGCCGGCGGTGAGGATCGGGCCGAGCGCGGCGGGACCGTGCCGCTCCAGCTCGCCGACGGCCTGCTCGACCCGCTCGTTCTCGGTCACCACGTGCCGCACCAGCGGGACCAGATCGGCGGGCAGTTTCGCGTAGGCGGCGGGCAGCTCGGCGGACCCCAGGTCGCGCAGGGCGGACAGTCCGAGCAGGGCGGCGGCCCGTTCGCAGCCGGCCCGCAGCGCGGCGTAGGCGCCGTCGGCGAGGTCGTGCTGCACCCGGGTGTCGAGGACCAGCAGGGTCAGGCCCGCGCCCGCCAGGTCGAGCGGCACGTGCCGCATGGAGAGGTCGCGCGCGTCCAGGTGCAGGGCGGCCCCGGCGCGGCAGACCATCGAGGCCATCTGGTCCATGATCCCGCAGGGCACGCCGACGAACTCGTTCTCGGCGCGCTGCGCGACCAGGGCCAACTCGGCGGCTTCCAGGCCGAGTTCGTACAGGTCGTTGTAGGCGGTGGCGACGGCGCACTCCAGCGCGGCGGAGGAGGAGAGGCCCGCGCCGCCGGGCACGTCGCTGTCGAGCAGCACGTCCGCGCCGCCCACCTGGTGCCCGGCCTGGCGCAGCGTCCAGACGACGGCGGCGGGGTACGCGGCCCAGCCGGCCACGCCGCCCGGGGCGAGCCCGGCGACGTCCAGTTCGACGGCCGCGCCGGGCACCCGGGTCGAGGAGAGCCGCAGCACGCCGTCGGCGCGGCGGCGGACGTACGCGCGTACGGCCTGCGGGATCGCGATCGGCAGCACGAACCCGTCGTTGTAGTCGGTGTGTTCGCCGATCAGGTTGACCCGGCCGGGGGCCGCCCAGACGCCCTCGGGGGCGTGGCCGTAGAGCTCTTCGAAGGTGTCGGCGGGAGCGGTGCCGGTCGTGGTCATCCCTGCGGTCCTCCGTCAGCGGGCGAGGTGGGCGAGGTGGGCGTGGCGGGCGAGGTAGGCACGGTGCGCGCGGTGGGCGCGACCTCGCGCAGGCGGCGGGCGGCGTCCTCCGGGGCGACGTCGTTCATGAACGCCTCCATCCCGGACTCGGTTCCGGCCAGGTACTTGAGCTTGTCGGCCGTCCGCCGGACGGTGAACAGCTGCAGGTGGAGGGCGAATTCGTCCTCCTGGCCGACGGGCGCCTGGTGCCAGGCGGCGATGTAGGGCGCGCGGACGCGGCGGCCCCCGTCGGCCGGGTCGGTGAAGAGGTTGTCGAACCGGCGCAGCAGGTCGAGGTAGATCCGGGCGAACTCGGCACGCTCGGCCTCGGTGAGGCGGGTGAGGTCGGGGACGCGGCGGTTCGGGTGGAGGTGGACCTCGTAGGGCCAGCGGGCGGCGAAGGGCACGAAGGCGGTCCAGTGCTCCCCCGCGAGGACCACGCGCGAGGAGGCCCGTTCGGCGGCGAGCAGGTCCTCGAAGAGGTTGCGGCCGGTGGCGGCGCGGTGGCGGGCGGCCTGGTCGAGCATCCGCGCGGTGCGCGGGGTGGTGAACGGCAGCGCGTAGATCTGGCCGTGCGGGTGGGCGAGGGTGACGCCGATCTCGGCGCCGCGGTTCTCGAAGCAGTACACCTGCTGGACTCCGGGCCGGGCGGAGAGCGCGGCGGTGCGGTCGGTCCAGGCGTCGAGCACCAGCCGGGCGCGGTCCTCGTCCAGGTCCGCGAAGGAGGCGTCGTGGTCGGCGGTGAAGCAGACCACCTCGCACCGGCCGACGCCGGGGCGGCGGCTGAGCACCGGGTCGCCGTCGGTGGAGACCGGTACGGGGTGGGTGCCGGGCTCGCCCGCGAGCGAGGGGAAGCGGTTCTCGAAGACGGCGACCTGGTAGTCGGCCGCCGGGATCTCGCTGAGCCGGCCGTCGCGGCTGGGGCAGAGCGGGCACTCGTCGGCCGGCGGGTGGTAGGTGCGGGCCTGCCGGTGGGCGGCGATGGTCACCCAGGCGCCGGTCAGCGGGTCGAGCCGCACCTCGGAGGAGGGCACGGCGGCGTCCAGCGGCCGCCGGTCGGCGACCGTCCGGCCGGCGGGCGGCGTGCCCCGGTCGTAATAGATCAGCTCTCGGCCGTCCGCGAGTTCGGTCACGGTCCTGGTCGTCGTGTCGGCCGGCCCGGCCGGGTCGGTCACCGTCGCGGGCATGACGTGCTCCCTCTCATGGGGCTTCCCTTCAACCACATGACCAAACAATATCGAACAGGAACCAACATGCACGCCATCGGGCCGGTCCGGTCAGCCGACGGCCGGATGCCAGGGGGCGTCGGGCCGGGTCGGCGTCGGGTCCGCCGCGAGCCGCAGCGCGTAGACGTCACGCCCCTCCGGGTCGGACACCGGGCCGAGGTACGCGTGGCCGGTGAGGTGGCACCAGGCCGGCAGGTCGAGCGGAGCCGCCGGATCGGTGCTGACGATGTGCACCGTCGTTCCGGCGGGGTGGCCGGCGATGCGCTTGCGCAGATGCAGCAGCAGGGTGACGCAGAGCATGCCGCTGCCGTCCACGACCACCGCTCCCGCCTCCCCGGCCTCGCCGACCTCCCCGGCGCCGGAGGCGTTCGCGGCGCTCACGCGGCACCCGCCTCGACCGGCAGGGCCGCCAGGCGCCACTCAAGCATGCCGTCGGCGAGCCGCTTCGCGCTCCGGCCGCGCGCGGCCAGCAGCCGGACGGCGTCGTGGGCGAGCACGCAGTTGGCGCCCCGGCAGTACGCGACGACCTCCGCCCCGGGGGACAGCTCGGCGAGCCGGGCCTCCAGCCGGTCGAGCGGGACGGAGAGGGCGCCGGGGATGTGCCCGGCCGCGTACTCCTCGGCGGGCCGCACGTCGATGACGGTGGCGGTGCCGGCCTTCACCCGCGCCAGCAGCTCCTCCCGGGTGAGGTGGTCGGTGTCCGGCGGCCCGAGGTAGGCGGCGCGGGCCTGCCCGGTGGCCACCAGGTGGGCCAGCGCGACCTGCTGGAGCTGTGCGTACAGCGCGGCAACGTCGTCCCCGGCGAGGCGGTAGTGGACGCGCACGCCGTCGCGGCGGGTGACCACCAGCCCGGCCTGCTTGAGGGTCTGCAGGTGGGCCGAGGCGGTGGTCAGCCCGAGCCCGGCGGCCTTGGCGAGGGCGTCGACGCTGCGCTCGCCCTGGGCGAGCAGGTCCAGCAGCTCCAGCCGCTTGCCGTTGGACAGCGCCTTGCCGGTGGTGGCCAGCGCGTTGAACAGCGCGGCCTTGCGGGTGGGGTCTCCCAAAGCATCCTCCATTAATCCATGGAATATTGTAGAAGAACGCGGGTGGGCCTGTCACCCGACCATTCACCCGGATCCCGCCCATTCTGGAGGACGGCGCGTGACCGCCACCGCACCCCTCACCACGTCCACCCGCCCCTCCGCCGTCCGGCTCGGGCTGCGCGCCAACCTCGCCCAGTTCGCCCTCCTGGTCGCGGTCAACGCCCTGGTCGGCGGCATGCTCGGCCAGGAACGCACCGTCCTGCCCCTGCTCGCCGACCGCACCTTTCACCTCTCCGCCTACACGGCCGCGCTGACCTACATCGTGGCGTTCGGCGCGACCAAGGCCGTCACCAACTTCTTCGCCGGCGCCCTCTCCGACCAGTACGGCCGCAAGCCGGTGCTGGTCGCGGGCTGGCTGCTCGCCCTCCCGGTCCCGCTGCTGCTCATCTGGGCGCCGACCTGGGGCTGGGTGGTGTTCGCGAACGTCCTGCTCGGCGTCAACCAGGGCCTGACCTGGTCGACCACCGTCATCATGAAGATCGATCTGGTCGGACCCGCCCGCCGGGGCCTGGCCATGGGCTTCAACGAGGCCGCCGGCTACCTCGCCGTCGCCGCCACCGCGATGGGCACCGGCGCCATCGCCGCGCACTGGGGACTGCGCCCGCAGCCGTTCCTGCTCGGCATCGCGTACGCCGCCCTCGGCCTCGGCCTCTCCGTGCTCGCCGTGCGCGAGACCCGCGAACACGCCCGCGCCGAGGCCGCCCTCCACCCCGCCCCCGCCAACCCCGGCCACCACGGAGCGCTGACCACCGGCCAGGTCGCCCGCACCACCAGCCTCACCGACCGGGCCCTGTCCTCGGCCAGCTGGGCGGGCATGGTCAACAACCTGAACGACGCGCTCGCCTGGGGTGTCTTCCCGCTGCTGTTCGCGGCCCACGGCCTGTCGGTCGCCCGGATCGGCCTGCTCGCCGCCCTCTACCCGGCGGTCTGGGGGCTGGGCCAGATCCTGACCGGCTGGTGGTCCGACCGGATCGGCCGCAAGCACCTGATCACTGCGGGCATGCTGGTGCAGGCCGTCGCGATCGGGCTGGTCGCGGCCGGGACGACGTTCCCGGTGTGGGCACTCGCCCAGGTCCTGCTCGGCGCCGGCACCGCGCTCGTCTACCCGACCCTGCTCGCGGTCATCGGCGACGTCGCCCACCCCGCGTGGCGCGCCCGCGCCGTCGGCGTCTACCGCCTCTGGCGCGACGGCGGCTTCGCCGTCGGCGCCCTCCTCGCCGGCGCCCTCGCCGACGCGTACGGGGTGACCACCGCCATCTGGACCGTCGCCGCCCTGACCGCCGTAGCGGGAGTGGTCGTGGCGGTGCGGATGTACGAGACCCGCCCGCGCCGGGCAGAACCCGACGGCGTGTGAGGACGAGCACGCGCCGGCAGCCGCCTGACATGCCGCCGGTGTGGTCGTGCGGGTCGACTCGACGACTACAGGCCCGCCCGGGCCAGCAGTCGCTCCATGCACGCGACGGGAAGGAACGGCGAGGCGCCGGCGGCCTCCGCGACGCGCTCCGAGGAGTCGGCGATGAGTCGGCGCAGGGATGGGCGCGGGAGGTTGCGGTGGGCCGCGATCGCGTGGCGGACGCGCCATTCGGGGTCGGAGGCCAGCTTCTCGGCGAGTTCCGGGGGCAGATCCGGATTGCGGGGCGCGAGGGACCGGAGCCGGGGCTCGGGGGCGGTCGCGAAGCGGTTCAGGGTCGCCGGCGGGAACGTCAGGACCTCCGCCCTGTCCCACCAGAACGTGAACTTGTCCCGCCGGGGGTGGTGGCCGCGCTCGATGCTCTCGGCGGTCTCAGGATCGACCAGGTGCGGGGCGGTGTGGGCCATGGTGAGGCGGACGATCTCCTCCTCGTCGGCGAGCAGACGGGCCACCGCGTCGGCGGGAAGGGCGCTGCCGGCGGCCGCGGAGGCCCGGAAGGCGACATAGGGCGAGTCGATGTGCGGCAGCGGATCGGCCGTGACCCAGGGCAGGCGCAGGGTTCGCAGCTCCGCGGGTGCGAAGGAATCCTGATGCCACCGCAGGACCGTCTCGTCGTCGGCGCCGGGGCCCGGATCGGCCATCGAGCCCGCGAGTTCATGGACCGAGGCGTGGATCCGTGCCCGCATGTGCTCCGGCGTGTCAGGCCGGGCGAAGACCTTCACCCGGACACTCAAGGCCGGATCGACCGCGAGGACCGCGCGGACCGCCGGCGGCAAGCCGGGATGCCGGGCGAGTTCGGCGCGCACGTCGCTGTCCGGGTCGTCGGCGAGCCGCTGGAGCGTGTCCGTGTCGAGAACGGCGTGAATCACCGCGCCCGCCCGCGTCACAGGGTCCGACAACAGCGCCGGCAGCAGGTCCGCGGGCGGTACCGGATGCGGAAGACGCGCGAAGTAGGTGGAGCAGGCCGCGGCGCGGACCTCGGCCTCGGGATCGGTCAGCAGGGTCCGGCGGATCTCTTCCGGTGCCTGTGTCCAGTGCTTCGCGAGCGCGGCGCGGACCCCGGGATCGGAGTCGGCGGCGAGGCGGGCCCGGAGGTCGGGCGGCGTGTGACGGCCCTGGGCCAGGCGTTCGCGGACCTGTGAGTCCGGATCGTCGATGAGCCGCTCCAGCAGCTCCCTCGGCGCGGTCGCGGCGTGACCGACGAGCGCGGACCGCACCCCGCTGTCCCGGTGGGCGGCCAGCCGGATGCGGAACCGGCCCGGCAGGCGGTCGTTGAGCGCCAGGCCGTGCAGGAGCCAGGGGTCGTCGATCGCCATGATCTCGGCGATCATGTCCTCGGTCAGGTCCGGACGCCTCGCCACCTTCCCGTGGCTCCGCTGCCATGCGAACAGTCGCCGGATCATGGATTTCGGCAGGGCGGAATTCATCGCCAACCCGTCCATCACCGCGTCGAGGTGGACCGGAGTCAGGGCGTCGGCATCCATGCGGCCAGGATGCCAGGCGGACTTCGAGCCGATGCCGCCGGACTCCGGCCCGCACCGGTCGAGCCTCCGCGGTGGCCCTGAAAGGGGGGCTGGACGAGGTCCCGGAGCGGGCCCGAGGGCGGGTCGGTGACCGCGCGTTCCGAGAACCACGGCGGTCTGGCACCGGGTCTCCCCCGTGCGGGCGTCGCGAACCTTCCGTTGGTGTGTCTCCATCCGTAACGGGCCTGCGGCGGGGTCGGCGAGTCGACGCAAGCGGGATGCGGCGGAACGCCGCTCGGGTGAGGGTCGGTGACCGAGCCGAGCCGCGGCTTCGTCCAAGGCCGGTGTCATCCGGACCCCTTCTCGGCGACTCCGTCCTCGGCGGCGACGCATCTCCCTGCTCCGACAAGGCGATCGACGCCGCGCGGCTGACCACCCCCGCCAAGGGCGGGACAGCCGGCCTGCATCAGGCAGCCTGATGCAGGCCGGAG
>NZ_BAAAKJ010000010.1:28950-31871 GCF_039527695.1 Kitasatospora putterlickiae | reverse complement strand
GGGGGTGCGGCGGGGGCTGCGGGGGCGGGACGGCGCCGGGGTGGGGGTGCGCCAGGTGTGGGTGGCCAGGGTGGCCGCGGCGAGGGCGAGGGTGCCGAGGGCGGCGGTGGCGGTGGGGAGGCCGGCGGTGGCGCCGAGCCAGCCGGCCAGCGGGTAGGCGAGCAGCCAGCAGCCGTGCGAGAGGGAGAACTGGGCCGCGAAGGCGGCGGGCAGGTCGGCCGGTGGCACGGCGGACCGCAGCAGGCGTCCGCCCGGGGTGAGGATCAGCGAGCCGGCCGCGCCCAGCCCGGCCCACAGGGCGAGCAGCGCGGGCCAGCGCCATCCGCCGCCGGCCGCCGCCGGTCCCGCCGTGCCGACCACCGCCAGGGCGGCGAGCAGCCCCGCGATCGCGAAGGCGGCGGGCAGCATCACCGCCCGGTCCGCGACCCGGTCCAGCACCCGGGGCAGCAGCAGCGCGACCGCCATCGACCCGCCGCCGTACGCGCCGAGCGCGAGCGGCACGTCACTCGCGGGGCGGCCGAGTTGGTCGCGGACGTAGACGACGGTGTTGACGATCACCGTCGCCCCGCCGGCGGCGACGGCGAGGTCCAGAGCCAGCAGCGCCCGCAGCCGCGGCACGGAGAGGAAGAGCCGGATCCCGGCCGTCGAGCGCGTCGCGAACCCGCGCCCGGGTGCGTCCCCCACCGTCCCGCCCGGCAGCACCACCGAGACGACCAGCACCGCCGAGGCGAGGAAGCCGGCGACCGTCCCCCAGAACAGCCAGCGGTAGCCGACCAGCGCCAGCAGTCCGGCGGCCAGGGCCGGGCTGACCAGGCTCTCGGTGTCGTAGGCGAGCCGGGAGAGGGACAGGGCCCGGGTGTAGTCGCGCTCCTCGGGCAGGACGTCGGGGATCACCGACTGGAACGCCGGGGTGAAGGTCGCCGAGGCCGCCTGCAGGACGAAGATCAGCAGATAGACCTGCCAGACCGCGCCGACGAACGGCAGCCCGAGCGCCACCCCGGCGCGCGCCAGGTCGGCGGCGGCCAGGAGGCGCCGGCGCGGGATCCGGTGCGCCAGCGCGGACACGACCGGGGCGATCCCCACGTAGGCGACCATCTTGATCGCCAGTGCGGTGCCCAGCACCGAGCCGGCGTCGGGCCCGGCGAGGTCGTAGGCGAGCAGGCCCAGCGCCACGGTGGCCAGGCCGGTGCCGGCGAGGGCGACCACCTGGGCGGTGAACAGGTGCCGGTAGGTGCGGTTGCGGAGCACGGAGAGCATCAGGGACTCCGTTCGGACTCGGCGCGAGCCGGGGCGTCCCGGGCGGGCCGCCCACTCCTTCAGAATAGGGCAACATGTGCATACATGTGCACGCTTTAACCAAAAAAACCGCCCCCTCCGCCGAAGGCAGGGCGGCGGCGCGGCGCGCTCGCCGGGCTCAGTCGTGCGGCGGCAGCCCGCTGATCTGGTGGTCGGCGACGTTCAGCGCCTCGTTGACCAGCCGCCGCAGGTGCCCGTGCCGCAGCGCGTACACCACCCGCCGGCCGTCCTTGCGGGCCGACACCAGCCCGGCCAGCCGCAGCTTGCCGAGGTGCTGGCTGACCGAAGGGCGGGCCGCGCCGGCGGCCTCGGTCAGCGTCGTCACGTCCGCCTCCCCCTCGCTCAGCCGCTGGAGCAGCGCGAGCCGGGTGCGGTCGGCGAGCAGGGCGAGGATGCCGGCGGCCACGTCCAGCCGTTCGTCCGCGCCGGACTGTTGCGACGGATGTGCACCTGATACCTGGAGGCTCCCGCTCATGGCCTCATCGTAGAGGGCGCGCGACCACCGTTCACCCGCCCGGCTTCGCTCGGTTCACGCCCCCTGCCGCCAACGCGCCCCCGCTGTTCACCGGCCTGTTCCCGCACCGCGCGGCCTCCCGCGGCCAGAATGAGCCCGCCGGAACCCGTTCACCCGGGCCGCCCGCCGCACACCGGCCCAGCGGCCCGCCGGTCCATCAGTCCACCAGCGCCCGACGACCCGCCAGCGGAGGCGACCGTGTCCATGCTCGTCATCAAGGGGACCTACCGGATCCTCGACAGCCAACCCGACGGCGACACCGTCCACTTCACCCCGCAGGACCCCGGCTTCTGGCACGACGTGCCGGGCCCGCACCGCGTCAAGCGCAACAGCCACGGCGGCGGCACCGTCCGGATGGACGCGATCGACGCGCTGGAGACCCACTACGAGGGCGTCGGCCCCGGCACCGTCCACCAGCCGCTCGGCCTCGGCGCGCACGCGGCCCGCGACGAGCTGATCTCCTGGCTCGGTTTCACCGGCGTCGTGCAGAACGCCGACGAGAAGGTGACCGCCTCGACCCCGGAGACCGTGCCCGGATACGTGCTGGCGAGCGGCGCCGACACCTTCGGCCGGGCCGTCTGCCTGGTCGGACGCGGCGGGCTCCCCTCCGACACGCGCAGCGGCGACCGGATCACCGTCACCGTGGACCTGCTGCGGCGGACCGCCAACCACCACCTGCTCGCGCGCGGGCTGGTCTACCCCACCTTCTACAGCAACCTGCCCGAGGTGCTGCGGGTCGACCTGGCCGCCGTCGCCCGGCAGGCGCGCGCGGACAAGGCGCCCGGCGGCGTCTGGCAGTACGACCTCACCACCGACGGCGTCAAGGTCGACGACCTCGCCTCGATCACCGACCACCAGGTGCTGCTGCCCAAGCTGTTCCGCCGACTCGCCGACTACGTCCGGCTGTTCGGCCCCGCGCTGGACGGCTTCCCGGCGTACCTGGCGGGCGAGGGCGAGCAGTTCCACGTGCCCGAGCAGGAGAAGGCGATCCGCGGCCTGCAGCACCTGGTCGAGGTCACCGGCGGCACCGTCCGGATGACCCGGCCGATCGAGGAGGTCGTGCTCGTCGAGAAGTGACGCCCGGCGGCACCCCGCGCCGCTCGCCCGCTCG
>NZ_BAAAKJ010000010.1:20374-28920 GCF_039527695.1 Kitasatospora putterlickiae | reverse complement strand
CGACGAGCGGGCGAGTGGGCGGCGCGGGCGGGTCAGGGCAGCACGTCGTAGGTGAAGACGGCGGTCGAGTCGAGGACGGCCTCGGGCGTGGCGGAGGAGCCGAGCGGGGAGACGATCGGGTCCTTGAGCCGGTGCCCCAGCAGGATGTCGGGGGCGGACTGGTCGGGCAGGTAGTTCCGGCCGTTGCGCCGCATCCAGCCCTCCCAGATCCGGTCGACGTTGCAGTGGTGCAGGTAGAAGACCGGGTCGTTGGGCGAGGAGGCCTTGCCCATGTCGCGGCCGACGTAGACGTGCACCAGGTTGTGCAGGCCGAAGGGGTTGAACCCCTCCAGGTGGTTGCGGAAGCCCTCCGAGTCGACGTCCCACGGCGCGAAGTCGTAGACGGCGAGGTTGGGGTTGCCGGTCACCGGGTCGGTGTCGTACGCGGCCGCGACCTCCTCGGCGCTCGGCACGTTGGGCACGCCCGCACCCAGGGCCCGGCGCAGGCCGCGCGGCGGGCGGCTGACGAGCGCCAGCGAGGTGTTGACGTCGATCCGGACGCGGAAGGCGTCGGGGTCGTCGGGGTTGCTCGGGTCGACGCCGAACGGGCCGTCGGAGACCGGGCTTCCACTGCCGCCCAGGCACGTCGGCTGCCAGAGGTCGCTGTCCGAGGGGAGGTCGAGCGTCGAGTCCACCGTCCAGTCCCAGTAGGGCAGGCCGAAGGTCGGATCACCCAGCACGCGTTGGAGGTTGGCCTCCATCAGGTCGAGCATGACCCGGTGCCAGGGCAGGAAGATCGGGCCGCGGTGGGCGGCGTTGCGGATGTCGGAGTCGCCGCCGGGCGGGACGGCGGTGAGCATCGCCATCACGTGCCAGATCACGAAGAGGTCGTAGGTGCGGACGGGTTCGGGTGGGCCGGCGATGCCGAAGTCGGCGGTGGTGAAGGTGCTGTGCTCGCGCTTCAGCAGGTTGACGCCGGTGGTGTAGGCGTCGCGGACGGCGGTGTCGGTGAGGATGTTCCTGCGGACGACGGCGGCCATCTCAGCCACCTCCGTGCTCGTGGCCGTGGCCGCCGTGACCGCCCCCGCCATGGCCGCCCTCACCGTGGCCGCCCTCACCGTGACCCCCGTGGCCGCCCTGGTCGGTGAACTCTTCGGGGTAGTTGTCGATCACCGCCTTGACGGCGTCCAGCGCCGAGAGGAACCGGTACGCGGGCAGCGCGTGGCAGTGCACGTTGCCGTTCGGGTCCACGCCGAGGTGCGCGCCGATCGGGCGGCCGTCGACGGTGATCTCGTAACTGGTGGTGACGACGATCCGGTGACCGTCGTGCATCGTCGTGCGGACCGTCCTCGCGGGCCCCATGTGGTGGGCGGCCGGCGGGCGCGGCAGGCTGCTGAGGTATCCGCCGAGCCTCGTCGGGGTGGCGGCAGCGGCCAGACCTTCTGGGTCCATGGCTATCTCCCGGGCTGCGGGCGGCCCCGGGCGGGCCCCGGGGCGCGGACCTCCCGCCTCCACCGTCCCGCAGAACCGGCCGGCGCGCACGGCGGGGAACCGCTCCCCCGGGATCAGCCGGCGCGGTCCCCCCGGAGGTCCGCGATCCGGCGGATCTTTCCGACCGAGCGCTCCAGGCTGTACGGGTCCACCACTTCGACGTCCACGCTCACGCCCACCCCGTCCTTGACGCCCCGCGCGATCGCCGCGGCGGCCGCGTCGCGCTGCTTGGGGCCGGCGTCCGGGCGCGCCTCGACCCGCACCGTCATGTGGTCCAGCCGGCCCCGGCGGGTCAGCCTGAGCTGGAAGTGCGGCGCGACGGCGGGCACCCGCAGCAGGACCTCCTCGACCTGGGTCGGGAAGACGTTGACACCCCGCAGGATGATCATGTCGTCGCTACGCCCCGTCACCCTGGCCATCCGGCGGAAGGCGGGGCGGGCGGTGCCCGGCAGCAGGCGGGTGAGGTCGCGGGTGCGGTAGCGGATCACCGGCAGCGCCTCCTTGGTGAGCGACGTGAAGACGAGTTCGCCGCTCTCGCCGTCCGCCAGCACCTCGTCGGTCAGCGGGTCGACCACCTCGGGGTAGAAGTGGTCCTCCCAGATGTGCAGGCCGTCCTTGGTCTCCACGCACTCCTGGGCGACGCCGGGCCCCATCACCTCGGAGAGGCCGTATATGTCGACGGCGTGCAGGTCCATCCGCCGCTCGATCTCGGCGCGCATCTCCTCGGTCCACGGCTCGGCGCCGAAGATGCCGACCCGCAGCGAGGTGGTGCGCGGGTCGACGCCCTGCCGCTCGAACTCGTCGAGCAGGGTGAGCAGGTAGGACGGGGTGACCATGATGATCTCGGGGCGGAGGTCCTGGATCAGCTGGACCTGGCGGGCCGTCATGCCGCCGGACGCGGGGACGACCGTGCAGCCGGCGCGCTCGGCGCCCGCGTGCGCGCCCAGTCCGCCGGTGAACAGGCCGTAGCCGTAGGCGATGTGCACCGTGTGGCCGGGGCGGCCCCCGGCGGCCCGGATCGAGCGGGCCACCACGTCGGCCCACACGTCGAGGTCGCGCCCGGTGTAACCGACCACGGTGGGGCGGCCGGTGGTGCCGCTGGAGGCGTGGATCCGGCGGACCCGCTCCTTCGGGACGGCGAACATGCCGAAGGGGTAGGTCTCGCGCAGGTCGGCCTTGGTGGTGAAGGGGAAACGGGCGAGGTCGGCGAGGGTGCGGCAGTCCTCGGGGGTGACGCCGGCGGCGTCGAACTTGCGGCGGTACCGCTCGACGTTGTCGTAGGCGTGGCGCAGCGTGGCCCGCAGTCGCTTGAGCTGGTGGGCGCGCAGTTCCTCGCGGGTCATCCGCTCGCCGGCGTCCAGCAGCCCGTCCGGCGGCGCCTCGCCGAGTCGCGTCCGCGCCGGGGGCGCCGGGGGCGCCGCGTCCGGCCTTCCGCCCTGGTCCGCCGTTCGGCCCGGGTCCGCCGCTCCGCCGCTCATCGCGCCTCCCGCCTTCCTCCGGTTACCCCCGCACCCGAACCGACCGATCATTCGGTTGATCCTCGACGGGCCCAAGTAATCCAGTGCCCGAACCACCTGTCAAGACTCGGCGCGCGCCAACCTCTGTCCTTCGTCAGGCCCGATCTCTGCCGAACGGCAGATGGCAGCCTCCCGCCGATCGGGGAGGCTCATCGACGTCACCCACCGTCCCGCCGCCCACCGCCGCCCACCACCCACGCAGCATCCACCGCCCACGCACCGGCCGGAAGAGCAGAGCCCATGAGCCGACCCGAGATCCACGCCGACCCCCGCCACACCGACCCACCACCCCTCCTCGAACTGACCGACGTCAGCAAGGTCTACCGGGGCGGCAAGCGCGCCGTCGACGGCCTCTCGCTGCGGCTCGGCCCCGGGCTGCTCGGCCTGCTCGGGCCGAACGGCGCGGGCAAGTCCTCGCTGATGCGGATCGTCGCCACCGTCACCCGGCCCACCACCGGCCGACTCACCTACCGGGGTGCCGACGCGCTCGCCCGGCCCGAGCTCCTGCGGCGCGAACTCGGCTTCCTCCCGCAGGACTTCGGGGTTCACCCGCAGCTCACCGCGCGGGAGTTCCTCGCCTACCTGGCCGCTGCCAAGGGACTGCCCGCCCGCTCGGCGCGGGCCCGGATCGACGAGCTGCTCGCCCTGGTGAACCTGACCGAGGCGGTGCGGCGGCCGCTCGGCGCGTACTCCGGCGGCATGCTGCGCCGGGTCGGCATCGCCCAGGCGCTGCTCGGCGATCCGCGCGTGATCGTCGTCGACGAGCCCACCGCCGGGCTCGACCCGGAGGAGCGGGTGCGCTTCCGCAACCTCCTCAGCGCGCTCGCCGAGGACCGGGTGGTGCTGTTGTCCACCCACATCGTCTCGGACGTCGAGTCGGTGGCCGGGGACATCGCGGTCGTCGCCGGCGGGCGGCTGCTGCGCCGGGGCAGCCCGGAGGAACTGCTGGGTGGTCAGGCCGGCCGGGTGTGGGAGGTCCTGGTCGATCCGGGGGCGGTGGCCGCCGTGCAGGCCCGCTACGTGGTGAGCCGGATGGTGCGCACCGGGGACGGCCGGGTGCGGCTGCGGCTGCTCGCGGACGGTCCGCCGTTCGCCGACGCGGTGCCGGTCGCGCCCGACCTGGAGGACGCCTACCTGGGCCTGGTCCGGCCCGCCGTCGCGAACGACCGCCCGGAGGTGCGGCGATGAGCGCGAACACGAACACCCTCACCACGACCCGCCCGGCGGACGCCGCCCCGGCCCGTACGGGGGTGCTCGCCCGGCTCTGGCGGCTCGCCCTCGGCGACTTCCGCGACCGGGTCCGCCGGCCCGCCTACGCGATGACGCTGCTGGCCGCCGTCGGCCTCGGCCTGCTGGCCGCCCCGCCCGCCGACGGGCACTGGGCGGTCCTCGCGCTGGGCCGCTACCGGGGCGAGTACAACAGCGCGTACATCGGCACCGCGACGGCCCTGGCCGGCGCGCTCTGGCTCACCCTCGGCGGGTTCTACGTGGTCCGCAACGGGCTCGGGCGCGACGAGGAGACCGGCGTCGGCCAGATCCTCGCCGCGACGCCGCTGCGAACGGTCGAGCTGCTGCTCGCGAAGTTCCTCGGCAACCTGCTGGTCCTGGCCTCGATGCTCGGCGTGCTCGCGCTGACCGCGCCCGCCCTGCAGCTGATCCGGGGCGAGGACCGCGTGCTGGACCCGGTCGCCCTGCTGACGCCCTTCCTGGTCCTGACGCTCCCGCTGCTCGTGGCGACGGCCGCGCTGGCCGTCCTGTTCGAGACGGTGCCGCTGCTGCGCGGCGGGCTGGGCAACGTCGTCTGGGCCGCCGTCGCCCCGGCCCTGCTGATCGCCGGTGAGCGGCCCGGCGCCCCGCTCGGCGGACTGGGCCTGGGTCCAGCGGCCGCGTCCCTGAGCGAGGCGCTGGCCGCGCGCGGCGTCGACCTCGCCGGCGACGAGTTCAGCCTCGGCCTGACCAAGGTGGACACCCCGCTGGAGCCGTTCCGCTGGGACGGCGCGGGCCTGGACGGCGGCTTCCTCGCCCAGCGGCTGCTGCTGGTGCTGATCGCGGTGGCACTGGCCGCGCTGCCGGCGCTCTGGTTCTCCCGCTTCGACCCGGCGCGCGGCGCCTCGGGGGGGGGGGGGGGGGGGGCGGGGGGGGGGGGGGGGGCGGNNNCGACGGGCGGCGGCGAAGCGGCGCCGACGGCGTCCGCTCCCCCGGTGCTCCCGCTCACCCTGCCCGCCACGGGGCCGGCGGGGCCCGGGCGCGGGCCCGGCTTCGGCCGGCTGCTGTTCGGGGAGGCGCGGATCCTGTTCGCCGACGCCTCGCGCTGGTGGTGGCTCGCCGCCGCCTGCCTGGTCGCGGCCGGCCTCGCCGTTCCGCCGGACACCGGAGCGGGCGCGGTGCTGCCCGCCGCCTGGATCTGGCCGGTACTGCTCTGGTCCCGCCTCGGCAGCCGCTCGGCCGAGTCCGGTCTGGAGTCCCTGCTCGGCGCCTACCCGGCGGCCCGCGCCCGGCTGCTCGCCGAATGGGCCGCTGGGGTCCTGCTCACCGCACTGCTGGGCGCGGGCGTGCTGGTCCGGCTGGCCGGGGCCGGCGACTCCGCCGGTGTGGCCGCCTGGTCGGCCGGCGCCCTGTTCATCCCCGCGCTGGCGATCTCCCTCGGCACCCTCTCCCGCACCCACCGCCTCTTCCAGGCCCTCTACCTCCCGCTCTGGTACCTGGCGGTGAACCAGGTCGCCGCCCTCGACTTCATGGGCGCCGTCCGCCGCGACGGCCATCCCGCCGGCCCCTCGCCCCTGCTCGTCACCGCCCTCGCGCTGGCCCTGCTCGCCACCGCCCTCCTCACCGGCTCGGCCCGCCGTGCCCTGCGCGGCTAACGCCCGCTCGGGTCGGCGACGATCCGGTCGGCGACCGCGAAGTCGGCCTCGCACGAGGGACAGGTCGCGTGGCCGAAGACGTGGGTCAGCACATGGGCGACCTCCTGCCGGCCGTCGGCGAGCGCGCGGTCGTGGAGGCGCCGGCCGATGCCGTTCAGGTCGGCCGGGGCCGCCGGGCGCAGGGGGCGCGTCTCGACGGCGCCGTCCGTGAGCGCGTAGTCGTCGGCGGCCGAGAAGAACCCGCGCTCGCCGAGGGCGATGAACAGGTCGCCCTCGCAGTCCGGGCAGGCGATCTGGTACTCCTCGTTGACGATCCCCCAGGCCAGCTCCTCGCCCCAGCCGGGGACGCCTTCGAGGCCCAGCACGGCCTCCAGGAGGTGAACGTAGTCGGTGGGGTCCGTGCCCGCCCCGAGCTGCCGGTTCGCCGCCACGAGCAGGGCGGCGGTCTCCGTCGCGAACCGCGCGCGGACGTCGTCCACCCCGTGCGACGGCCCGGCTCCGGCCAGGATCGCGCCGGCCAGGAGCACGGCCTGCACCTCCTGCTCCCGCTCCCCGCACCGGGCCCGCCCGGCCAGCCAGGGCAGGGCCGCGAAGCCGGCCGGGTAGACGGTGCCCTGGTGGCACAGGGCCGACCACAAGTCGCTCCAGAGTTCGGCGGTCGGCGCCGAGGCGATCCGGTCCAACAGGTCCGGGATGTCGTCGGCGGGGCCGTAGGCATGGCTGAGTCGGGACCAGTCCGTCATGCCCCGCATCCAACCAGCCCCGCGCCCCTCGTCGCCGGGGACGGGGCGGGACGGGGCGGGGCGGGACGGGACGGGGCGGGACGGGACGGGGCGGGACGGGACGGGGCGGGACGGGACGGGGCGGGGCGGGACGGGACGGGGCGGGGCGCCATCCTCCCGGCGTCGAGGAGGCAGGCGCCAGAACAATCTATTTCACGAGTAAATTACTTGCTAACCTCTTCGCATGACCGAACGCCCTCCGGCCGCACCTCGCGTCCGCCGCTTCCCCTTGCCGCCGTGGCGCCAGGTGTTCCGGCTCGGCACGCCGACGGACATCTGGCTCAAGCCCGCCATCAGCACCGTCGTCACGGCCGGGGCCCTGAACCTCACCCTGATCGGGCTCGGCCGACTCGACCTCGCGATCTACACGATGGCCGGCGCGCTGTGCGCCCTGTACGGCCACGAGCTCCCCTATCCCGCGCGGGCCCGCACCCTCGCCGGGGTGGCCGCCGGCACCCTGCTCAGCACGGCCGTCGCCCTCACGGCCGCCTCGCTCAGCCACTCCGTCGCCGTCCTGGTCGCGGTCGGCGCCGTCCTCGCCGCGCTCCACAAGCTGGTCTGCGAGGCGGCCCGGGTCGGTCCGCCCGGCGCCCTGATCGTCACCTTCACCAGCGTCACCTGCGCCTTCACACCCCAGCGCCTCGCCGAGCTGCCCGCGCACCTGGCGCTCACCGCGCTGGGCGCCGCCGTGGCCTGGCTGGTCTGCATGGCCCCGGCCCTGGTCCGGCCGTTCGGACCCGAGCGGATCCTCACCGCACGCGCCCTGGACGCCGCCGCCCGCCTCCTGAGCGGCGAACCCGCCCAGCGCCCCGCCGCCCGTACGGCGCTCGCCGCCGCCGTCAACGCCGCACGCCGCAGCCTCACCGGCACCCGGGCGAGCATCGCAGGCCCGCGGCGCCGCCACACCGCGGACGCCCTGGAGCGACTGCTCGTCCGCGCCGAATCCTCGCTGGCCTCCACCGACCCGGACCCCCGAACCGCCACCCGGTACCGGCAATGGGCCCGTGACCTGCGCGGCGACCGGCCACTCCCCGTCCTCGACCCCACCCCCGTCCTCGACCCCGCGCAGGCCACCGCCACGGACGAGGCGCCGCTCCCCGTCCCCCCGCCGTCCCGGTGGCACGCCCTGCGACCGGGCTCGCCGCTGCTGCCGATCGGGCTGCGGGTCGCACTCGGCTGCGCCGCCGCCGGGTGGGCGTCGGCGGCGCTGGGAATCGGACGGCCCGGGTGGGCGGTGATCACCGCCGCGTCGGTCTTCCAGGCCAGCGCCGCCCTGTCCTGGCAACGCGCGATCCAGCGCGTGCTCGGGAACCTGCTCGGGCTGCTCCTGTTCACCGCCCTGCTGCCGGTTTCCCGCTCCGGGCAGCTCGCCCTGGTCCTGCTGGCGCTGGTCGGCCACTTCGCGGCCGAGGCGACCATCACCCGCAACTACTGGCTGGCGACCACCTTCGTGACACCGCTCGCCCTGATGATGACCGAGTTCGGCCACTACCAGCCCGCCCGGGACATGGTCGCCGACCGCTGGCTGGACACCTGCCTCGGCGCCCTCGCCGGCCTCGCCGCCTGCCTCCTGGTCACCAACCGCCGCACCGCGACCCGCCTCGACCGCGCCCTCGCCGAGGTCGGCACGGCCACCGAGGCGGCCCGCGCCAGCACGTCGCGCGCCACGGCCGCCACGGTCCGCGCCAGGCTCTCCCACGCCCTGGTGGACCTGCGCGACAGCACCGACATCGCCGTGGGCGAGTGGCGCCAGCCCGCCCTGCCGCGCACCCGGATCACCGAGGCCGAACAGGAGGGCCACCGGCACCTGGCGGCCCTGCTCGGCCACGGCGGCGTCCACCGCGGCGGCCACGAGCCCGTTCCCGCCTGCCCCTAGGATCGAGGTCCAACCATCGCCCCGACCGCGCCCGCGCGGC
>NZ_BAAAKJ010000010.1:19473-20361 GCF_039527695.1 Kitasatospora putterlickiae | reverse complement strand
CCGCGGGCACCGGGCCCCGGCCCGGACGACGACCGCCCGGCCCGGCATGGCACGGCACGGCACGGCACGGCACGGCAGAGAGGAACACCGAACGTGGAGGACGCCGTCGCGGGCGTGCTGCGCCAGTGGCACCAGGCATTCCCCGACCTGGACACCGAACCGATCGCGATCCTCGGCCGGATCAACCGCATCGCCGCCCTGCTGCAGCAGGGCAGGACCGGACCGCTCCCCCACGAGGGCCTCACCCGCCCCGAGTTCGACGTCCTCGCCGCCCTTCGCCGGAACGGCCAGGGGCTGACGCCCTCCCAGCTCGCCCGCGAGACCTTCTCCTCGGGCGCCGCGGTCACCAAACGGCTGCGGCAGCTGGAGGAGCGCGGTCTGGTCGCCCGCCGCACCGACGAGCGTGACCGCCGCGTCTCCCACCTCGCCCTCACCCCCGAGGGGGTCGAGGTGGTCGACCGCGTGTACCCCGACCTCCTCGGCTACGACCGGACCCTGATCTCCGGCCTGAGCGCCACCGAACGCGAAGACCTCTCCCGGGGCCTCGGCCGCCTCCTGCTCCTCCTGGAAGGCAGCAGCGGCAGCGCCCAGCCCTGATCCGGACGCCCGGGAACACGGACGCCCGGGAACACGGACACCCGGGAACACCGCGCCCCGTCCAGGCCTGGCCGGACGGGGCGAACGGAGCGAACGGGGTGCCGTGGAGTCAGCCCCGACGCTTCGGGCGGCCTCGGCGGGGGGTCTGAGAGGAGCCGGTGCCACCGCGCGGGCGGGCGCCTCCGGTGGTGCGGCCCGGGGTCGGGCGGCCACCGGCCTTGCCCGTGGCCTTCGCCGCGCCCGCCTTCGCCGCGCCCGCCTTGGCGGAGCCGCCCGGCTGCTTCGCGGCGG
>NZ_BAAAKJ010000010.1:18276-19449 GCF_039527695.1 Kitasatospora putterlickiae | reverse complement strand
CCGCCGCCGCGTTCTGGCCGCGCCCCCGGGAGCTGTTGACCGTCCGGCCCCGGACGATGCCGATGAACTCCTCCACCAGGTCCGTGGTCCGGTCCTCCAGCCAGGACAGCGCGACCTGGGACTGCGGGGCGTCCGTCATCGTCCGGTAGGTGAGGTCGCGCCGGTGGTGCAGGCGGGCCAGTGACTGCGGGACGAGCAGCACGCCGACCCCGGCCGCGACCAGTTCGATCGCGTCCGCCGTGGTCGCCGGCCGCTCGATGGCGGGGCGGCCGGGCAGCCGCCCCCACTCAAGCGTGTCGTCGAGCGGGTGGAAGACCACGTCATCGGCGAGGTCCTCGACGGTGACCTCCTCGGCCGCCGCCAGCCAGTGGTCCTTGGGGAACATCACCACCGTCGTCTCGGTGTACAGCGGGATGGCGCTCAGGCCGGTCCGGTCGACCGGCAGCCGCACCAGGCCCGCGTCCGCGTCGCCCGCCCGCAGCGTCGGCTCGGCATCGGCGGCGTCCACCGCGACCAGGGCGAGCGAAACGTCCGGCAGCCGCTCCGACCAGACGCGCGCCCACTTGCCCGGGGTCACGCCCGGGACGTACGCCAGCCGGAACGAGGGTGTCACCTGGATCTCTGTCACCCGACCAAGGCTACCGACCGTGACGGCGGGCGTCGGCCGCTCGCTTACCCTGGTGACCATGACATCGCTCAAGCAGAAGACCACGCAGACCATGAAGCCGGCGACGGCGGCGAAGAAGCTCGGGGTCTACCTCGGCGCCACCCCCGCCGACTTCCAGTCGGGCGTGATCTCCCGCGAGGAGCTCACCGCCCTGCAGACCGAGCCGCCGCAGTGGCTGCAGGACCTGCGCCGCAACGGCCCGCACCCGCGGTCCGTGGTGGCCACGCGACTCGGCGTCTCGGCGTCCGGCCTGGCGCGCGGCGGCATCACGGAGGCGCTCACCACCGAGCAGATCGAGGAGCTGCGGGAGGAGAACCCGGAGTGGCTCCAGCGTGAGCGCACGATCCAGGCGGAGGTCCGCAGGGAGACCGTCCGGGTCAAGGAGAAGCACGAGAAGGAGGAGAAGCGGCGCACCCAGGCCGCCGCCGCGGCCGAGCGCCAGCAGGCCCGCTGACCTGCGGCGTTCCCGCCCGCTCGAACACGCTTCCGCCTCGGCCCCCCCGCGT
>NZ_BAAAKJ010000010.1:6693-18262 GCF_039527695.1 Kitasatospora putterlickiae | reverse complement strand
CGGGGGGCCCGTCGTCTGTCCGGAGCGGGGGCCGGTCGGGTGGTGGCGCGGGGCCGGCCGGGTGACCCGTTCGACGTGTCGACGGCGGCACGGCCCCCTCGGCGTGCGTCGGTGGGAACGCGCCGCTCCCGAGCGGTACGCGCCCTTGTCCCCGGACCTGAGAGCCGCCGATGCCCCCCACCGCGCACCTGCGCCGCCTGCTCCCCACCGCCGCCTGCACGCTGGCCGCCGTCCTCGCCGCCCCTGCGGCGCACGCCGCGCCACCGGGTCCGGGAGGTGGGGCGGGCACCGGTCGGGGGGCCGTGATCGACTGGGACCGGGTGGCCGCCTGCGAGAGCAGCGGGAACTGGCACGTCAACACCGGCAACGGCTACTTCGGCGGCCTCCAGTTCGACCAGCCGACCTGGCGGGAGAACGGCGGCCTCGCCCACGCGCCGCGCGCCGACCTCGCCAGCCGCGAGCAGCAGATCGCCGTCGCCGACACGCTCGCCACCCGGCGCGGGCTCGCCCCGTGGCCGGTCTGCGGCGCCCGCGCCGCCCGTGGCTCCGAGCGGCCGCCGGTCCACACCCGGCCGGCCCGCAAGGAGCGCCCCGTCGAGGACGAGGAGACCCCGGCCACGACGCCCGCCGCGCCTCCGCCGGCCGACGCGGTCAGCGGAGTCGGCGAGGCCGGCGAGGCCGGCAACTGGACGGTGCGTCCGGACGACACCCTGGAGAGCATCGCCGACCAGCTCCGGATCCCCGGCGGCTGGCCCGCGCTGTACGAGCGGAACCGCGCCGTGCTCGGCGAGGACCCGGACCTGATCCAGCCCGGCCAGGTACTGGCCCTGCCGCTCTGACGCGTCCCCGCCCCGGGTCGCGGCCGCCCTCAGCCCACGGTGGGCTGCCAGGGGCCGCGCTCGGGGCGGGCCTCCGTGGTCGAGCCGTCCGGCCAGGGCGGCATGGTGACGGCGACGATCCGCAGCGGGCCGGGGCTGTCCTCGTCGGCACGGAACTGGAACGCCGTCCCCAGCGGAACCGAGACCGCCGTCCCCACGCGCAGCGCGTCCACGCTCTCGCGGCCGGCCTGCCGCCGCCAGATCCGCCCACGGCCACCCGTGACGTGCCAGAGCTCCCGCACGGTGGAATGCGACACCGCCCGGGTCACCTCCCCGGGAGCGAGTTCGAAAACGGCCTGGCTGCCGAGGCCGTCCAGCACCAGCAGCGGCCGGACGACGGCACCGTCCGGGGCGCGGACCACCGGGGCGTCCCCGGTCTCCGTGGTACGAAACGGCTGCTCACCCATGCGAACCCGACCCCTCCCGGCTCCGGCGGGCCCCCCGCCCACCCCCTCTCGCCGATGGGACCACACCCCCGCCCGTCCCGCCAGAGCGCCGCCGAGGCACCGCCAGAACCGCGGATCGAGGGCGGCGTCAGCCCCGTCACTTCCTTCGCGACTCCGCGATGGAGCCTCCGGCCTCCGGGTCCGGCATGACTTCCCTCGCAGGTGTCGCCGACCGCCACCACCGGGGCGGTGTCCGGGCCGCGGAAGCGGGCCGATCCCCGGACCGCCGTGGCGGCCGGTGCCGATCGGCCGTGAACCGTCCGCCGCACGCTGCCCAGCGCCACCCGGGAGAGGACCGGCGGGATCCTCCAGGGTTACTCCCCGCCGAACTGACCTTCCTCATCGAGTACTTCGCCCGCGCGACCGCCGCCTTCCACCGGACCCCGCCCACCGCCGGACGAAGGGCCCGCTGAAGTGCACGGGGCGGGCACGGCGCCGGCGCGGGATCGGCCTTGGACGGCGCGGACCAGCACGCCCCTGGTCGACGTGCACCTCCGGCCGTCGACCGCATGGCTCGGAGCAGCGGTTCACCTCGCTGCTGCGCGCGGGCCAGCGCGAACGTGCCGCGCAGCACCCGACGGGCTTGCCCGGCGCCCCGACCCCCGCCCGGGGCGCCGGACACCTCCGCCCTCCCGCCGCGTCCGCCCCGTGGATCGCCGCCTCTTGCGCGATCCGCCCCCGCCCGGGCGAGCCGCCGATATTCGGTTGCCTCCCGGCGGCCGGGGTGGTTGCAATGTCCGGCATGATCAAGGGCCTTGGCACCCTGCGGTCCGGGCCTGTCAGCACCGACTCGCCACACGGAGAGGCCGACGCATGAGCACGTCACCATCGCGACCTGAAGCCGAGCGGACCGACGGCGCGCCCGTCCGGATCGGCGCCCTCGTCCCGCTCACCCGGCCCGGCTGGGCCGAGGCGGGCCGGCACCTGCTCGCCGGGCTCGAACTGGGCGCCGCCGAGGTGAACGAGGCCGGCGGCATCGCCGGATGGCCGCTCGAACTGGTGGTGCGGGACACCGCCGCCGACCCGCAGCGGGCCACCGCCGCCGTCGACGAACTGGCCGCCCTGGGCGTGGCGGCCCTGGTCGGCGAGTACCACAGCGTCGTCGCCCGCACCGTCGCCGCCCGGGCCGACGCCCTCGGGCTGCCGTTCCTCTGCTCCTCGGCCGTCCTCGACGCGCTCACCGACCGGCCCACGGACCGGGTGGCGCGCCTCGCCCCGGCGCAGTCCCACGGCTGGCGGATCTACGCGGACTTCCTCCTCGACGCGGGCCACCGCCGGATCGCCGTGGCGGCCGAGCCCAGCGTCTACTGGGCGTCCGGGACCCGCGTCCTGCGCGAGCACCTCGCCCCGCGCGGCGGCACCCTCGTCGAACTCGACGCGCGCGCCCTCGCCCCCGCCGCGCTGAACGACGCGCTTCTCGACAGCGGTGCGACCGCCCTCCTCCTGCTGGTCGGCCACCCGGAGCCCGCCGTCCCGATCGTCCGGTCCGTCCGCCGTGACCCGCGCCTCGCCGGTCTGCTGGTCGGCGCCCCGGCCGGGCAGCCGGAGTTCGCCGAATGGCGGGCACTGCTGGGCGAGGACGGCGCCGCGGTCCCGTTCCTGCGCTACCTGCCCCAGCGCCTCGGGCCGCTCGGCACCCGCGTCGCCACCGCTCTGCGGGAACGGCTGACCGAGGCACCCTCCTTCGTCGCCTTCGAGGGCTACGACACGGTGACCGTCCTCGCCGAGGCCCTGCGCTCCCCGGGCGGCCTGGACTGGGAGCACGTCGCGGTAGAGGGCACCCGGGGCCCGATCCGGTTCTCCCGCGTTCCGGGCGTCGGCGTCCGGCAATGGGTCTGGCCGCCGGTCCAGATCGCCGACCGGGACCCGGCCAACCCCGACGACTTCCGAGTCCTGCACAGCGGCTGAGGTGGCCGAGAGGGCCCGGCCATGACGGCGGCGATGCGAGCCCCCCGTGTCCTGGTCTCAGCGTGATCGTTTAGAAATCGAAGAGGGTCACTACCGGGTGCCAGTCAGGTGATCCGACCTGCGGAGTGCCTGGGGATGGAATCCCTCGCCGCACGACCACTTGGGAAGAGGAACGCAATGGAGAACCTGAAGAGCTGGCCCCACCTGGCGTTCATTGACGCCGGCACCGTGGCTTCGATCATCAAGGCGGAGAACCCGGATTTCCAGCCCGTCGTCGTCCTCGCGGGAAGCCCCGTGACCAAGGACCTTCAGTCGGGTCGAGTGCGGCTCTTCGTGAACGTCCAGAATCTCGTCATCGAGGTCCCCCGCGAGGGCTAGGGTCTTTCATTCGGGTCACGGCCCGGATTCCTAGGCGGCACAGGTGCCGGCGGATGGCCCGGGACACGTAGGCGCGGTCCGCCAGGACGGCAACCCGCCCGGTGTGGGAAGTCGGACCCGCCGACTTCCCACTCCCGAGCGCGGGAAGTCGGGNNGGAGCGCGGGAAGTCGGGCCCGGGGGTGTTCACGGCTGGTGGGTGGGCTGTGGGTGGGTGAGGGGCCAGGTGAGGGTGGTGGTGAGGTGGGGGCGGAGGGTGCGGTCGAGGACGGCGGGGGTGAGGTCGGTGGCGGTGGCGGTGAGGGTGTGGGGGCGGCCGGGTGGGCCGGGGAAGGGGACGGTGGCCAGGTTGATCGTGGTGCGGCCGCGCAGTTGGGGGAGGTCGCGGCCGTCCACCGACCAGGTGAGGGTGGTACCGGGGACCGGGAGGTCGACGGTGAGGCGGCCGGCGCGGGTGAGCGGGGTGCCGGCCGGGGTGGGGCTGGTGAGCGGGACGGCGTGCCGGTAGAAGCCGGCGATCATCGCCTCCCGCCCCGGCAGGTTGAACTCCCGCCCCAGCGAGCGCATGATCGAGTTCTCGGTGGGCCGGTACAGCCCCTTGGGGTAGTAGCCGCCGCCCTCGTAGCCGCCGACCACTCCTCCGTCGGGCGAGGTCCGGCCGAGCCAGCGGTACCACTTGGCGTGGTCGCGGGCCAGCCGGTCGGCGGTGGACGTGCTGATGTTGGGCTCGGCCGGTTCGCCCAGTTCGGCCGGGTAGACGTCGTCGCCGTCGTAGAAGTACTCGTCGGCGAGCTTGCCCAGCGAGTGGCCGGTCTCGTGCACGGCGATCTGGCCGGCCTTCGGGTTGCCGCCCGCCACGGTGGCGATGCCGTCGTAGCCGAGCGGGAAGGCGACGTTGTAGCCGGCGCCGCCGTACTTGGCGGTGTTGGCGACGACGAGCACGAGGTCGGCCTGCGGGGCCTTGGCGGCGTAGGTCTCGACGGCCTCGGTGTCGACGCAGAGCAGGCGCTCGATGTCCTCGCACCAGAAGTAGGAGCCGAGGGCGGTGTCGCGGACAGTGGCGCGGTCCGGGTCTCCGGTGATGCCGGAGTCGGTGGAGACGGTGGCGACCGCCCAGACGTTGAACAGGCCCCGGTAGGTGGCGTAGGGCTCGACGGCGCTCAGCTCCCGCCATTTGGCGGCGGCGTCGGCGTGGAACCGCTCCTGCTCGGCGGCGGTGTAGCCGTCGCCCATGACGACGACGTCGACCTTCCCCGCGGGCTCGCCGCCGCGCAGGATCGGGGTGACCTCGCCGTCTCCGGCGGCGGGTGCGATGCCGGGACGCCCGCCGCCGGTCAGGTACGGGGAGGCGGCGGGCGCGGTGGCCCGGCCGATCGAACCGTCCTCGCCGAACACCTCGACGCCGTGCCGGCTGCCGCCCGGGAACGTGGCGACGGCCGGCGAAGCGGCGACGCCGGGCGACGCGGCGACGGCCGGGGCGGTGCCCGGGGCGACGAGCGCGAGGGCCCCGGTCAGGACGATCGAGCCGAACCTGCGATGGCGCACGGGCGTCGCTCCTCAGCGGCCGGTGGGGTCAATCGGTTCGCCATGGTAGGCATTTGACGCCCCGACGGCACAAGACCTCAGCCGACGTGCACCCGTGGGCGGCGGGACCGGTCCGGCTCGGCCTCGCGGAGGACCTCGCGGGTGACGGGCGCCACCTCGCCCTGGCCGAACAGGAAGAACCGCAGGAACTGGGCGAACGGGTTGCCCTCCGTCCACTCGAAGTAGATGTGCGGCTGCTGTCCGGTGCGGTCGCGGACGGTGAGGAGCAGGGCGGCGAGGGCGTTGGGCACGCTGGAGCTCTCCAGAGTGAGCACCCGGTAGCGCTCGTGCAGCACCTCGCCGTGCACGGTGAGCACCGCCTCGAACTCGGACGGGTCACGGACCGTCACCTCGACGAAGACCAGGTCGTCCTCGGCGGGGATGTCGTTGTCGGTGCGGATCTGGCGTTTCTTCTCCTGGTACTGGGCGAGGTCGCGGCTGTTCGGCTCGTTGGCGATCAGCCGCAGCGGGCGGTGGGTGTAGTCCCGCACGAAGCGTTCGGCGGCCCCGTCGAAGACGATGTCGGTGACGCGCAGTTCGAAGGCGCGCTTGAGGCGGGAGAGGAAGGAGACGAGCATGATGGCCGCGATGAAGCAGGCGCCGATCTTCACGCCGTCCGGGCGTTCGGCGATGTTGAGGGCCGTGGTGTAGAGGAAGACGGCCGCGATGACCGCGAAGCCGATGGTCCAGCCGTGCTGGCGGGCGGCGCGGGCCGCGATGGTGACGGCGATGGCGGCGGAGCTGATCAGCACCAGGACGCCGGTGGCGTAGGCGCCGCCCTGGGCGTCCACGCCGGCGTCGAAGATCCAGGTGACCAGGAAGGCGATCAGCGTCAGCACGATCACCATCGGCCGCACCGCCCGCGCCCAGTGCGGGGCCATGCCGTAGCGGGGCAGGTAGCGCGGCAGCAGGTTGAGCATGCCGGCCATCGCGGAGGCGCCGGCGAACCAGAGGATGGCGATGGTGGAGAGGTCGTAGACGCTGCCGAAGGTGTTGCCGAGGTACTCGTGGGCGAGGTAGGCGAGGGCCCGGCCGTTGGCCTGGCCGCCTTTCTCGAAGGCCTCCGCGGGGATCAGCAGGGTGGTGATGAGGCTGGTGGTGATCAGGAAGACGCTCATGATCAGCGCGGCGGTGGTGAGCAGCTTGCGGGCGCCGCGGATCCGGCCGGTGGGTTGCTCCTCGGTGTCGTCCGGGTCGCCCTCGATGTGCGGCATGACGGCGACGCCGGTCTCGAAGCCCGAGAGGCCGAGCGCCAGTTTGGGGAAGGTCACCAGGGCGACGCCGACCATCGCGACGACGTCGCCGTGCTCGGCGGTGAGCGCGTCCGCCCAGTCCCCGACGACGTGCGGGGACCTGAGGACGTGGTAGAAGCCGGTGACGACGACCACCACGTTGAGCGAGAGGTAGATCCCGACCAGGACGACCGCCAGTCCGATCGCCTCGCTGAAGCCCTTGAGGAAGACGCCGCCGAGCAGGGCGATCAGGACCAGGGTGATGGGCACCTGCTTGCCGGTCAGGGCGCTGTGCAGGTGCGGGTTCTCGACCAGGTGGGCGGTGGCGTCGGCGGCGGACAGGGTGATGGTGATCATGAAGTCGGTGGCGGCGAAGCCCAGCAGGGCGAGGACGAAGAGCTTGCCCTGCCAGAACGACAGCAGGCGTTCCAGCATCGCGATCGAGCCTTCGCCGTGCGGGCTCTCCCGGGCCACCCGGCGGTAGACGGGCAGGGCGCCGCCGAGGGTGACCACGACGAGCACCACGGTGGCCACCGGGGAGAGCAGGCCGGCCGCGAGGGCGGCGATGCCGGGCTGGTAGCCGAGCGTGGAGAAGTAGTCGAGGCCGGTCAGGCACATCACCCGCCACCAGGGGCGGGCCTGTTCGGCGGGGGGCTGGGCGTGCGGGCCGGGGTGCTGCTTGGCCCGGTCTGAGAGCCCCTCCAGCAGCCAGGAGCGGAACCGCCCCCCGCCGGCCGTACCGCCGTTGTCCGAGGAAGCCACCTCGCACCCCTGTCCTCGTCCCCGCAGCCGACCCACCGACGGCAGGGCGACAGGCTATGCGACCGGGCCGCCGACCTGCGGGAACGCCTCGGCGGTGTCCCCTCATCGGGCCAGCGCGCCACGGGTGCGGCGAGGACGCGCGTGAGCCCCCGGAACCGGGCTTAGGTTCCGGGGGCTCACGGGGTGCACCCGCCGGGCGGTCAGCGGAAGGTGCGCAGCCGCAGGCTGTTGCCGACCACGAAGACCGAGGAGAAGGCCATCGCCGCACCGGCGATCATCGGGTTGAGCAGGCCGGCGGCGGCCAGCGGCAGGGCGGCGACGTTGTAGCCGAAGGCCCAGAACAAGTTGCTCTTGATGGTGCCGAGGGTCTTGCGGGAGAGCCGGATGGCGTCGGCGGCCGAGCGCAGGTCGCCCCGGACCAGGGTCAGGTCGGCGGCCTCGATGGCGGCGTCGGTGCCGGTGCCCATGGCGAGGCCGAGGTCGGCCTGGGCGAGCGCGGCGGCGTCGTTGACGCCGTCACCGACCATCGCGACGACCTTGCCCTCGCCCTGCAGCCGCTGGACGACCGCGACCTTGTCCTGCGGCAGCACCTCGGCGATCACGTCCTCGGCCGGGATGCCGACCTCGGCGGCGACGGCCTCGGCGACGAGCCGGTTGTCCCCGGTGAGCAGCACCGGCCGCAGGCCGAGGGCGCGCAGTTCGGCGATCGCCTCGGCGCTGGTGGGCTTGACCGCGTCGGCGACCTCCAGGACGGCCCGCGCCGCGCCGTCCCAGCCGACCGCGACGGCGGTGCGGCCGGCGGCCTCGGCGGCGCGCTTGGCCTCGGCGAGCTCGGCGGGGAGGTGCTGCGACCACTCGGCGAGCAGCGACTCGCGGCCGGCGACCACCGCGTGGCCGTCGACGACGCCCTGGACGCCGAGTCCGGGGACGTTCGCGAAGCCCTCGACGGCGGGCAGGGTGCCGAGGCGGTCGGCGGCGGCGGTGGCGATGGCGGCGGCGATCGGGTGCTCGGAGGCGTGCTCGACGGCGCCGGCGAGGCGCAGCGCCTCCTCCTCGGTGACGCCCTCGGCGGTGCGCACGGCGAGCAGGGTCATCCGGCCGGCGGTGACGGTGCCGGTCTTGTCGAGGACGACGGTGTCGACGCGGCGGGTGTTCTCCAGCACCTCGGGGCCCTTGATCAGGATGCCGAGCTGGGCGCCGCGGCCGGTGCCGACGAGCAGCGCGGTCGGGGTGGCCAGGCCGAGGGCGCACGGGCAGGCGATGATCAGCACGGCGACGGCGGCGGTGAAGGCGGCGGTCCAGCCCTCGCCGGTGCCGAGCCAGTAGCCGAGGGTGGCCAGGGCGAGGGCGATGACGATCGGCACGAAGACGGCGGAGATCCGGTCGGCGAGCCGCTGGGCGCCGGCCTTGCCGTTCTGGGCGTCCTCGACGAGCTTGGCCATCCGGGAGAGCTGGGTGTCGGCGCCGACCCGGGTGGCCTCGACCACCAGGCGGCCGCCGGCGTTGACGGTGGCGCCGGTGACGGTGTCGCCGACGCCGACCTCGACGGGCACGGACTCGCCGGTGAGCATCGAGGCGTCGACGGCGGAGGCGCCCTCGACCACCACGCCGTCGGTGGCGATCTTCTCGCCGGGGCGGACCACGAAGAGCTCGCCGACGGTCAGCTCGGCGACCGGGACGCGGACCTCGGCGCCGCCGCGCAGCACGGTGACGTCCTTGGCGCCGAGTTCCAGCAGCGCCTTGAGCGCGGCGCCCGCGGTGCGCTTGGAGCGGGCCTCGAAGTAGCGGCCGGCCAGGATGAAGGCGGTGACGCCGGCGGCGGCCTCCAGGTAGATGTTGGACGAGCCGTCGGAGCGGGCGATGGTGAACTCGAAGCCGTGCCGCATGCCGGGCATCCCGGCGTGGCCGAAGAACAGCGCCCACAGCGACCAGAGGAACGCGGCGCCGGTGCCGAGCGAGACCAGGGTGTCCATGGTCGCGGCGCCGTGCCGGGCGTTGGTCCAGGCGGCCTTGTGGAAGGGCCAGGCGGCGTAGGTGACGACGGGGGCGGCGAGGGTGAGCGAGAGCCACTGCCAGTTGTCGAACTGGAGGGCGGGGACCATCGCCATCGCGATGACCGGGACGGCCAGGGCGAGCGCGGTGATCAGCCGCCGGCGCAGCGGGGCGAGTTCGTCGGCGGGCTCGGCGTGGCCGTCCGCGCCGGCGGGCTCGGGGGTGGCGGGGCGGGGCACGGCGGCGGTGTAGCCGGTGGCTTCGACGGTGGCGATGAGGTCGGCGACCTCGATCGCGCCGGTGACGCTCACCTTGGCCTTCTCGGTGGCGTAGTTGACGGTGGCGGTGACCCCGTCCATGCGGTTGAGCTTCTTCTCGATCCGGGCGGCGCACGAGGCGCAGGTCATGCCGCCGATCTGGAGTTCCACCTCGGTGGAGGCGGGTGCCTGGGTGGTCATCTGGGCTCCTCGTGGGTCGCCGGTGGGCGGTCGAAGGGTGGGACGGTGGGTGGGGCGGCCGGAGCCCGATACCCCCGGGGGGGTCTGGGGAGAGCGCCGGCCGGGAATGCCGGGCCCCGGGCTCGCGGGGGCGGTCAGGCCCGGCCGGTGAGCTCGTAGCCGGCGTCGTCGACGGCGGCGCGCAGGGCCGCCTCGTCCAGCTCGGCGTCGGCGGAGACGGTGACCTGGCCGGCCGCGACGTCGACGCGCACGGCGGTGACGCCGGGGAGGGCGGAGACCGCCTTGCCGACGGCCTGCTCGCAGTGGCCGCAGGTCATCCCGGCGACGGCGTAGACGGTGGTGATGGCGGCGGGGTCGACGGTGACGGTCGAGCCGGTGGAGCAGGTGCCGTCGGTGGAGCAGCAGGACATGGGTTCCTCCGTGGGATCGGTTTCGTTCGGTGGTACCCGGTGGGGGTATCCCCTCGCGGTGATTCCTTTATACCCCTGGGGGGTATGCCACGCAACCCCCCCGGCCGCTCCGGACCACCCTTGACTGCATACCCCCTGGGGGTATCTAATCAAGGGCGTCGGAGGACCGAATCGACGATCCAGGGAGGCCCGCATGGCCGGCTACCACCACGAGAAGGACCAGGTGCAGCGCAGGCTGCGGCGGGTCGAGGGCCAGATCCGCGGCATACAGCGGATGGTCGACGAGGACAGCTACTGCATCGAGGTGCTCACCCAGATCTCGGCCGTCACCAAGGCGCTCCAGTCGGTCGCGCTCCAGCTGCTCGACGACCACCTCGGGCACTGCGTCCAGGACGCCATCGCCCGGGGCGGTGCGGACGCGGACGCCAAGGTCACCGAGGCCACGCAGGCGATCGCCCGCCTCATGCGGGCCTGAGGCCCGCCCGTAAGCCGTACACCGGGCCACCCGCACACCCGCGAACACGCACACCCGCACCGCGACCCACGTACCGAGGAGCCCGCCGTGAACACCGCCCTGAAGATCGCCGCCTTCGCCACCACCGTGACCGCCGTCTTCGGCGCCGCGTACGGCGTCGGCCACCTCACCGGCGACGGGACGCCCGCGCCGCGCCCCACCGGCGCCGGCCACGCCGGACACACCCCCGCCCCCGCGGCCACCGGGGCGACGGCGGCCACCGCCGAACAGCCTCCCGGCGGCCTGCAGATCTCCGAACGCGGCTACACGCTCGCCCTGGAGAACCCCTTCGTCACCGCCGGCGCCCCGGCCGAGCTGCGGTTCCGCGTCCTCGGCGCCGACGGTCGGCCGGTCACCGGGTACCGGCCGGCGCACGAGAAGGAGCTGCACCTGATCGTCGCCCCGCGCGACCTCGCCACCTTCCAGCACCTGCACCCGGTGCGCGCCGCCGACGGCACCTGGAGCGCGCCGGTCGCACTGCCGGCCGCCGGGGAGTACCGGGTGTTCGCCGACTTCACCCCGGCCGACGCCGCCGAGGGCCTGACCCTGGGCGCCGACCTGCACGCCGCCGGCGAGCTGCGCCCGGCCCCGCTGCCGCGGACCGGACGGACCGTCACCGTCGACGGCTACACCGTCACCCTGGAGGGCGACCTCACCCCGGGCCGGGCCGGGAAGCTGACGCTGAACGTCGCCCGGGACGGCCGGCCCGTCACCGACCTCCAGCCGTACCTCGGCGCGGCCGGCCACCTGGTCGCGCTGCGCGCCGGCGACCTCGCCTACCTGCACGTCCACCCGGACGGGCACCTTCCCGAGGGCGCCGCCACCGCCGGCGGCCCGGCGATCGCCTTCACCACCACGGCGCCCAGCGGCGGCGAGTACCGGCTCTTCCTGGACTTCCAGCACCAGGGCGCCGTGCACACCGCCGCGTTCACCCTCCCCGTGGGCGGGCCCCCGGCCGCCGCCGCGACCACGGCGGCGCCCGCCCCGACCAGCGCGGCCGCGACGCCGA
>NZ_BAAAKJ010000010.1:4910-6687 GCF_039527695.1 Kitasatospora putterlickiae | reverse complement strand
GTCTCCTCCCGGTGCGGGGCCCGTTCACGCGTCACCGCGGCGGCGGCCCGCTCAGCCGAAGTAGCCGAGCGCCCCCACCGCGCACAGACCGCCGGCGCCCATGAACACCGGCATCAGCACCTTCAGCTCCACCCAGCTGCCGGCCCGGAACCGCATCCCCTTCGGCGGCCCGATCGGGTACCAGCGCTTGCGGCCGATCGGGATCGGCCACAGCACCGGGCAGCCCGAGACGGTCAGCGCGTCGCCCAGGCAGTGCACCAGCGCGCCGAGGGTGATCGGCAGGCCGATCCACAGGTACTCCTGCCCCGGCTGATCGAACAGCCAGAGCGCGCCGTTGCCGGGCTTGTCCAGCACGCCGGTGATCAGCCAGGTGCCGGCCGCGCCGAGCAGCCAGACCAGGACGTCGCTGGAGACCCGCGCCTGGCGCCACAGCAGCCCCTCGATCGCCAGCACCATGTGGACGAAGAGCACCGCCAGCACGCCCCACCGTCCGCCGTACACGGTGACCGCCGAGGCGCCCGCGCCGCACAGCACCGCCCAGACCCAGGTGTGGGTCAGTGTGCGGTGGCCGCCGGAGCGGCGCGGGTCGTGCCTGCTGCGGGTCGCCCTGTAGACGGCGTAGGACAGGTTGTCGATCACCTCGCAGAGGATCCGCGACACCGGGCCGAACGCCCGGGATATGGTCGCCGCCTTGTGGTCGAGGTCCGGTGCCAGCGCGGCGCCCGCGCAGATCAGCGCCCCCGTCAGCAGCACCGGCCAGGGCATCGGTTCGCCCATGGCCTCCGCGATCGCCCCCACGCCCAGCCATGCCGCCGCGCCCGACAACGAATGCGCCGGTCCCATCATCTTCTCGGCTCCCGCCCTCGTCCTGAATCGCCCGTCGCGAGGGCTTCGCGAGGGCCTGACGGGGCGGCAGCATAGTCGCCCATGATCGAGAAGATCGGGAGCCGCGAATTCACTCGAATGGCGGATGGGATTCAGTGGTCAGGGGGAGGCTGCCGAGCAGGGGTGCTGACGTGGCGTCACCTCTGAGGATGGTTTCGCGGCCCGGGCGCGTCGCGGGCGCTCCCAGCGCGCGCCCAGCGCGCGCCCGGCGCGCGCCCGCGATGCGTCCGGCGGCCCGGACCCGGCAAGTGGCCCGGGAAACCGCTGCCGGACCGGACCTTTCCGGCGGTCCGCCGCGTCCCTGCGCTCGGCCGGGTGACCAACACCGTGGACTTCTCCTTCGATTCCGTCTGCCCGTTCGCCTGGATCACCTCCCGCTGGATCCTGGAGGTCGAGAAGCACTGGGACCTCGACCCCACCTTCCGGGTGATGAGCCTGTCCGTGCTCAACGAGGGCCGCGAGGACCTTCCCGAGCGCTACCGGCGGCTGCTCGACACCGGCTGGGGCCCGGTCCGGATCTGCACCGCCGCCGCCGAGCAGCACGGCGTCAAGGTGCTCCGCGACCTCCACACCGCGCTCGCCGGCGGAGGCCGCGCACACCACCGAGTGGGACGAGGCGCTGCGGCGCAGTCACCACGCGGGCATGGACCCGGTCGGCGAGGACGTCGGCACCCCGACCGTCCACGTCGACGGCACCGCGTTCTTCGGACCGGTGCTCGGCGCGGTCCCGCGCGGGGAGGAGGCCGTCAAGGTCTTCGACGGCGTCCGGCTGCCGGCCGGGCACCCGGCGTTCTTCGAGCTCAAGCGCACCCGGACGGGGTCGCTGGACTTCAGCTGAGCGGCCCCCTCGACGCCGCGCCGGCGGCCGACTCGCGGTCGGCCTCCGCACCGG
>NZ_BAAAKJ010000010.1:4155-4891 GCF_039527695.1 Kitasatospora putterlickiae | reverse complement strand
ACCGGCGGCCGTCGTGTCCGCGTCCACCGCTCCATCCGTCGCCGCTCCATCCGTCGTCGCGCCGTCGGCCGCCGCGCCGCGCCAGCGCGGCCGGGACAGCGTGGTGAACGCGCGCAGCAGCCACTCCACCGGCCCGTACGGGTGCCGCGCCAGCCACCAGCGGGAGGCCACCGCCTGCGCCGCGAACAGCGCGACGCCGATCAGCGCCACCCCGGCCGGCGCCACCCGCCCGACCAGCCCGAACCCGACGCCGGTGAACAGCAGCACGCAGACCAGCGACTGCGTCAGGTAGTTGGTGAGCGTCATCCGCCCGGGCGGCGCCAGCACCGCCACCAGCCGCCGCCCGTGCCGCCCGCCGGCCAGCCGCAGCACGGTGGCCGCGTACGCCGCGGCCAGCATCGGCGCGGTGATCACGTCCACCCCGAGCGCGAACACCTGGGCGGCGGGGCCGGGGTCGGCGAGCGCCGACCAGGTGTAGACGCCCGCGCCGAGCAGCCCGATCGGGAAGCCGTACGCCTGGAGCCGGCGCAGCGCCCGGTCGTGGCGGGACGGGTCGGCGAGCGCCCGGTGCCGGCCGGCCGCCAGGCCGAGCAGGAAGGCCGCGAGGGCCGCGGGGGCCTGGAAGAACGCCAGCAGGAACAGCACGTCCGGCAGCTGGTCGAGGTGCGCGCCTACCACCGGCCCGAAGCCGCCGCGCAGCTCCTCGGTGACCCGCCGCGCGTCGGCCGCGGCGGGC
>NZ_BAAAKJ010000010.1:2381-4145 GCF_039527695.1 Kitasatospora putterlickiae | reverse complement strand
GGCCCGGTCGCCGCCGTCGGCGCCGCGCAGGGCCAGGGCGAGCAGCAGGTAGGCGACGGCGGTGACGGCGAACAGGACGACGGCCGTGCGGACCGCGGTGCGCGGCCGGATCCGGTGCACGGCGAGCAGGATCAGCCCGAGCGCCGCGTAGGTGGTGAGGATGTCGCCGGGGAAGAGCAGGACGGCGTGCAGCAGCCCGAGCGCGAACAGGCCGGCCAGGCGGCGCAGGAAACGCGGGGTGAAGCGGGCGCCGCGCCGTTCGGCGGAGTCGAGCTGCAGGGTGAAGGCGTAGCCGAAGAGGAACGAGAACAGCAGGAAGAACTTGGCCTCGAACAGCAGCGCCACCACGGCCCGCACGCCGGTGTCGAGCGCCGAGCCGAAGCCGGGCTCCTCGACGCCGGTGCCGTGGTAGGCGGAGGCGAGGTAGGTGATGTTGACCGTCAGGATGCCGAACAGCGCGAAGCCGCGCAGTGCGTCGACGTGTGCGAGCCGGGTCTGCCGCCCCATGGGATCCCCTCCAGAAACTATCGCTCTTGAAACTCTCGTATCGAGAATGAACGTTATATGATCGATAGCGCAAGTCCGGCCATCAGAGGAAAGGGGCGCACCATCATGGGGATCACGGAGGGGAACGGCCGACCGGCGCTGCTGCGCGCGGTGCCGGCCGGTGCCGAGGCGCGGGTCGCCGAGCTCTACTGGGAGGCCTTCGGCCGCAAACTCGGCCCGGCGCTCAACCCGCCCGAGGCCGGCCGCGCCTTCATCGCCGCGCACCTGCACCACGACCGCGGCATCGTCGCCGTGCACGGCGACGAGGTGGTCGGCGTGGCGGGCTACCGGCTCGGCCGGCGCGGCCTGACCGGCGGCGGCCTCGGCGACGTGCTGGCCGCCTACGGCCCGTTCCGCGCCCTTCCCCGGCTCGCCGTCCTCGCCCTGTTCGAGCGCACCCCCGAACCGGGCGAGCTGGTCATGGACGGCATCGCCGTGGACGCCCACCGGCGCGGGCTCGGCACCGGCGGCCTGCTGCTCACCGAGGTCGCGGCCGTCGCCGCCGAGCACGGCTGCCACCGCGTCCGGCTCGACGTCATCGACGTCAACCCCCGCGCCCGCGCGCTCTACGAGCGCCACGGCTTCACGGCCGTCCGCACCGAGCGGACGCCGTACCTGCGCGCCCTGCTGGGCTTCGGCGCCGTCACCACCATGCACCGCCCGGTCACCCCGGCCGACGCCCGGGCCTGACAGCCCGGCACGAGCGGCGGCGGACGGCGGGCGCCACCTCGCACGGCGCCGCCGTCGTAGGCGCGTGCGTGCCGCCGTGCGCCCCGGTGTGTGCTGCCGTGCCCCCTGGCGGGTCCGGGTCGCGGCCGTCAAGATGGTCCGCGCACTGCTGGGCCGGAAGCGGGGCGAACCAGTCCGGACGAGCTGCTGGCGGGGGTAACGGCGATGACGCAGGTCTTCATCACGGTCGGAAACGGCGCGAACGGGAACGGCGCCGACGGGAACGGCGCGAGCGGAAGCGGCAGGAACGGAAGCAGCGGAAACGGGAGCGGTCCGGCCGGGGGCACGGACGTCCACGAGCTCGCCCGCTGGCTGGCCGACGAGCCCGCGCTGCGCGGCCGGGTGCGAACGGGCAGCAGCGGGCCGCCCGTCGCCGGGGCCATGGGGACGGTGAGCGACCTGCTGACGGTGGTGCTGGAGCCGGGCGGAGCGGCCACCGTGCTGATCGGGACGGTCGTCGCCTGGCTCCGCGGCCGCCGGGAGGGCCGG
>NZ_BAAAKJ010000010.1:0-2209 GCF_039527695.1 Kitasatospora putterlickiae | reverse complement strand
TCCTGCCGCCCGGCGACCGGGGCGACGACCGGACGGGTGACCGACCGGGACAACCGTGAACGGCACCCCGCCCGGCCTGGGCGCGCTGCCCGGCGCGCACGCGATCCTGGTCGGCACCGGCCGGCACCACCCGCGCTCCCGGCTGGAGCCGTTGCCCGCCGTCGACACCACGCTCGACGACCTCGAAACCGTGCTCCACGAGGTCTGCGGACTGCCCGCCGAACGGATCCACCGGGTGGGCGCCGAGGCCGACCAGACCGAGGTGCTCGCCACCGTCGAACGGGTGGTCGCCGAGGCCTCCGGCGCGGTCGCCCTCTACTACGTCGGCCACGGCCTGCTCGGCCCCAACGACGAGCTCTACCTCGCCACCTGGCACGTGCGGGCGGAGCACGAGGTCGCGCACGCGGTGGCCTACCGCACCGTCCGCGACCTGCTCGGCCAGGCCCGCGGCGGCAGCATCGTGGTCCTGGACTGCTGCTACTCGGGGCGGGCCGCGCTGCCCTTCGCCGCCCCCGACCGGGACCCGTTCGCCCGGCTCTGGCCGGTCGGCAGCTTCCTGCTCACCTCCGCGCACAACTTCGGACAGTCCTTCGCGCCGCCCGACGCCCGGCACACCCGGTTCAGCGGGCGGCTGCTCAGGGTCCTCACCGAGGGCGACCCGGAAGGGGGGCCGGAGCTGACCATGGACGGCCTGCACGCCGTCCTCGCCCGGAAGGCCGAACACGAGCCGGTCCGTCCGCGCGCGCACAGCGAGGGGGACATGGGCACCCTCGCCATCGCACCCAACCGCGCCTACCGGCCGGCCGCCGACGACCGGCGCGAACCGCCCCGCAACCTGCCCTGCCCCTATCCGGGCATGCGGCCCTTCCGGCTGAAGGAGAGCCGCTACTTCTCCGGCCGGGCCGACCTGATCGAGCACCTGCTCGACACCGTCTGCGACCGGCGGACGCCCGGGCCGACCGTTCTGGTCGGCGCCTCCGGGGCCGGCAAGTCGTCCCTGCTGCGCGCTGGCCTGCTCGCCGGACTGGCCGACCGGCACGGCCGGGGCGGCCGGGACGCGGCGGACGTGCCGTGGCCGGCCCTGGAGGTGGCCGCCCCCGGACCCGCGCCGATGACCACCCTCACCCGGCAGTGGGCCCAGCTCACCGGCCGGACCACCGAGGACGTGCAGGCCGCCTTCGTGGCCGGCCGCTTCCCCGACCCGCTGCCCGGGCACTCCACCTGCGGACTGCTGGTGGTCGACCAGTTCGAGGAGGTGTTCACCCGCTGCGAGGACGAACGCCAGCGGGACCTCTTCATCGGCCTGCTGTGCCGCCCCGACGTCCCCGGCCGGCCCGAGACCGTGCTCGCCCTGCGGGCCGACGCCTACGGCCACGCGCTCGCCCACCCCGACCTCGCGGCCGCCCTGGACCGCAACCAGCTGGCGGTGGAGCCGCTGAAGGGCGCCGCGCTGCGCGAGGCGGTCGAACGGCCCGCCCTGGAGGCCGGGCTGACGCTGGAGAACGGCCTGGTCGACCGGCTGCTGCACGACCTGCGGCAGGGCGGCGGCAGCCACGAACCGGTCGAGGGCCTGCCCTTCCTCGCGCACGCCCTGCACGAGACCTGGCAGCGGCGCAGCGGCGCCGTCCTCACCCTGGCCGGCTACCAGGACACCCGGGGCATCTGGCACGCGGTGGCCAACACCGGCGACAAGCTGCACGACCGCCTCGACGCCACCGGGCGGGCCGCGCTGCGCGACGTGCTGCTGCGCCTGGTCCACCTGGACGCGGACGGCGGGGCGCGGCGGCGCACCGCCGACCTGCCCGCGCTGCTGGAGGGCCGGCCGCCGGACGAACGGCGGGCGCTGCGGGACGTGATCGAGGCGCTCGACCGCTCCCGGCTGATCACCGGGTCCGAGAACGGCGCGCAGATCTCCCACGAGGCGCTGCTGCGCGGCTGGCCGCTGCTGGGCCGCTGGATCCGCGAGTCCCGGGCGGACCTGCTGCGCCACCAGGAGATCGCCGAGAGCGCCGCCGCCTGGGTGGCGGACGGGCGCCGCGCCACCCACCTGCTGGCCGGCCGGCGGCTGGAACGCCTCCTGGAGCCGCCCGCCGAGGGCCCGGGCCTGCCGCTGGCGCCCGTCGAACGCGAGTTCCTGGACGCCAGCCGGGCCGCCGAGCGCCGCGGCCGGAGACGGGGCCGGCGGGAACGCGTCCTGGCGGGGGGGGTC
>NZ_BAAAKJ010000009.1:0-729 GCF_039527695.1 Kitasatospora putterlickiae | reverse complement strand
CACGGGTGACGGAGACGGCGGCGGGGACGGCATGGCGGGGACGGCAGGATGAGGGACGCGAGACCGGACTTCGAGGAGTTCGTCGCCGCCCGCAGCCCCCGGCTGCTCCGGATGGCCTGGCTGCTGACCGGCGACCCGCACCAGGCCGAGGACCTGCTGCAGACGGCCCTCGCCAAGGTGTGGCCGCGCTGGGAGCAGATCTCCATCGACCGGCCCGAGGCGTACGTCCGCCGGGTGCTGGTGAACTCGCACGTCTCGTGGTGGCGCCGCCGCTGGCACGGGGAGCTGCCGCACGACCAGCTGCCCGAGCCTCCGACGGCCCTGGACCCGTTCGACGACCTGGTGGTGGGCCAGGTGGTGGCGGCCGCCGTCCGGGCGCTGCCGGCCCGGCAGCGGGCGGTGGTGGTGCTGCGCTTCTTCGAGGACCTCAGCGTGGAGGACACCGCCGAGGCGCTGGGCTGCAGCACGGGCACGGTCAAGAGCCAGACGCACCGCGCCCTGCACACGCTGCGCGGTCAACTGCCCGCCCGGGAACTGCTCCTGGACGGGGGGCGTCGTGACCGGGCCTGAGTTCACCGGGCGCGACGCCCTGGCGGAGGAGAGCGCCGAGGACCGCGAGGTGGCGGACGAGCTGCGGGTGCTGCTCCAGCTGGCCGCCCCGCACCTGTCGGCGCCCGAGGACCGGATGGAACGGGTCCTGGCCCGGGCCGCCCTCATGCGCCGGCGCCG
>NZ_BAAAKJ010000008.1:0-9128 GCF_039527695.1 Kitasatospora putterlickiae | reverse complement strand
GGGGGCCTGGAAGCGGGGGGCCTGGAAGCGGGGGGCCTGGAAGCGGGGGGCCTGGAAGCGGGGGGCCTGGAAGCGGGGGGCCTGGAAGCGGGGGGCCTGGAATGGGCGGCTCCGGGGCCGGAGGGGCCGGGCCCGGACTCGGCGGATTCCGGCACGTCGGACGGGCCGTCGCGGCGGGCGTCGGCGGACGGGGCGGCGGGCGCGTCGGCGGTATCCCCGGGAGGCGGCTGACCCCCTTGCGGTACCCTGAGCCCATGCGAACCGCGCGCCTGCTCCTTAGTCGGCCGCGCTGACCAGGACCGGCCACGCCCGAGGGCGGAGCCGGAGTCGGCGTGGCACCCCCTCCTGCGAGGGGCTTTTTTGTTTTTCCGCCCGGGCCCGCCGCCCGGCGTCCGTCCGGGCCCCGTCCGGACACCCGCCCCGCCGCCGGCCCGGAACGCCGGTTCGCCAACTGACATCGATGGAGCTTGAAGGACCATGAGCGAGACGACCCCTGCGTTCGGTGCGGCCGACACCGCGACCGCGCCGTTCCGGTACAGCGCCGCCCTGGCGGCGGAGATCGAGTCCCGCTGGCAGGACATCTGGGAGAAGGAGGGGACGTTCCACGCCCCCAACCCGGCCGGTGACCTGGCCGACCCGGCCGCCGCCGACGTCGCCGCGAAGCCGCACAGCTTCATCATGGACATGTTCCCGTACCCGTCGGGCGCCGGCCTGCACGTCGGCCACCCGCTGGGCTACATCGCCACCGACGTCTTCGCCCGCTACCAGCGGATGAACGGCTACAACGTCCTGCACACCCTGGGCTACGACTCCTTCGGCCTGCCCGCCGAGCAGTACGCCGTGCAGACCGGCACCCACCCGCGGGTCTCCACCGAGGCCAACATCGCCAACATGCGCCAGCAGCTGCGCCGGCTGGGCCTGGGCCACGACCCGCGCCGCTCGATCGCCACGATCGACCCCGAGTACTACCGCTGGACGCAGTGGATCTTCCTGCAGATCTTCAACTCCTGGTACGACGAGCGGGCCGCCAAGGCCCGCCCGATCACCGAGCTGATCGCCGAGTTCGAGAACGGCACCCGTGAGGTCCCCGGCGGCCGCGCCTGGTCCGAGCTGACCGGCGCCGAGCGCGACGAACTGCTGGGTGAGTACCGGCTGGCCTACGCCAAGGAGGTGCCGGTCAACTGGTGCCCCGGCCTGGGCACCGTGCTGTCCAACGAGGAGGTCACCGCCGACGGCCGCTCCGAGCGCGGCAACTTCCCCGTCTTCAAGTCCAACCTGCGCCAGTGGATGATGCGGATCACCGCCTACTCCGACCGGCTGATCTCCGACCTGGACCTGCTGGACTGGCCCGAGGCCATCAAGCTGCAGCAGCGCAACTGGATCGGCCGCTCCGAGGGCGCCCGCGTCGACTTCGCCGTCGACGAGGGGAACATCACCGTCTTCACCACCCGCCCCGACACCCTGTTCGGCGTCACCTACATGGTGCTGGCCCCCGAGCACGAGCTGGTCGACGCCATCGTGCCCGCCGCCTGGCCCGAGGGCACCCGCGAGGCGTGGACCGGCGGCGCCGCCACCCCCGCCGAGGCCGTCACCGCCTACCGCGCCGCCGCGGCCGCCAAGTCCGACGTCGAGCGGCAGGTCGAGGCCAAGGTCAAGACCGGTGTCTTCACCGGCGCCTACGCCGTCAACCCGGTCAGCGGCGAGCCCGTCCCGGTCTTCATCGCCGACTACGTGCTGATGGGCTACGGCACCGGCGCCATCATGGCCGTCCCCGCCCACGACCACCGCGACTTCGCCTTCGCGCGCGCCTTCGACCTGCCGATGCGCTGCGTCGTCGAGCCCACCGACGGCCGCGGCGAGGACCCGGCCGCCTGGGACGACGCGTTCGACACCTACGACTCCGTCATCGTCAACTCGGCCCACGACGAGGGCACCGGGAACGGCATCACGCTGAACGGCCTGGGCGTCGTCGAGGCCAAGGCCGCCGTCACCGCCTGGCTGGCCGGCCACGGCATCGGCGAAGGCACCGTCAACTACCGCCTGCGCGACTGGCTGTTCAGCCGCCAGCGGTACTGGGGCGAGCCCTTCCCGATCGTCTACGACGAGGACGGCGTCATGCACGCGCTGCCCGAGTCGATGCTGCCGGTCGAGGTCCCGCAGGTCGACGACTACTCGCCGCACACCTACGACCCGTACGACTCCACCTCCACGCCGAAGACCCCGCTGTCCCGCAACGAGGACTGGGTCACCGTCGAGCTGGACCTGGGCGACGGGCCGAAGACGTACCGCCGCGAGACCAACACCATGCCCAACTGGGCCGGGTCCTGCTGGTACGAGCTGCGCTACATCGACCCGTCCAACCGCGAGCAGGTCGTCGACCCCGCCAACGAGCGGTACTGGCTGGGCCCCACCGAGCAGAAGCCCGGCGGCGGCGCCGACCTGTACGTCGGCGGTGCCGAGCACGCCGTGCTGCACCTGCTGTACGCCCGCTTCTGGCACAAGGTGCTGCACGACCTGGGCCACGTCTCGTCCGTCGAGCCGTTCCACAAGCTGTTCAACCAGGGCATGATCACCGCCGACGTCTACCGCGACGAGCGGGGCTTCCCGGTGCCCGCCGCCGAGATCGAGGAGCGCGGCGGCCAGTACTTCTGGCAGGGCGAGCCGGTCAAGCGCGAGGCCGGCAAGATGGGCAAGTCCCTGAAGAACGCCGTCGCCCCCGACGAGATCGCCGACGAGTACGGCGCCGACACGCTGCGCCTGTACGAGATGTCGATGGGCCCGCTGGACGTCTCCCGCCCGTGGGACACCCGTGCCGTCGTCGGCTCGTACCGCTTCCTGCAGCGGCTGTGGCGCAACGTCGTCGACGAGGCGACCGGCGAGCTGGTGGTCACGGACGAGGAGCCGGACGAGGCGACGCTGCGCGCCCTGCACAAGGCCGTCGACGGCGTCCGCGCCGACATGGCCGGGCTGCGCTTCAACACGGCCGTCGCCAAGGCGATCGAGCTGAACAACTACCTGGTCAAGCGCGGTTCCACGCCCCGGTCGGTGGCCGAGCAGGTGGTGCTGATGGTTGCCCCGCTGGCCCCGCACATCGCGGAGGAGCTGTGGCGGCGGCTGGGTCACGGTGACTCGCTGGCGTACACGGACTACCCGGTGGCCGACCCGGCGTACGTCGTCGACGAGACGGTGACGTGCGTGGTGCAGGTCAAGGGCAAGGTCAAGGCCCGGCTGGAGGTCGCGCCGTCGATCTCGGACGCCGAGCTGGAGGCGCTGGCGCTGGCCGACCCGGCGGTCGTCGCGGCGATCGGCGGGGCCGAGGTGCGCAAGGTGATCGCGCGGGCGCCGAAGCTGGTCAACATCGTCACCGGCTGACACCGTCCGGTCGGACCGCGGGGCGGGCGTTCCTTCGGGAGGGCCCGCCCCGCGGTGTGTCGGGGGCCTGCTGGCCCTGTGCTTTTGGTTCTCGCGGGGCCTCTGTGGGGCCTGTGCGGGGCCTGTGCGGGCTCGGGGTTCACCCCGAGCCGTCCCTGAACCGTCCCTGAACTCCGGTCCGGCGCCCCTGATCGGCGTCCCGCCGGGCGGGTAGCGGGGCTACCGTGGAACCCTCGGCGGGGCGGCCCGCGTTGGTCCGGTGGGGCCGGTTCGGCTGGTGGAAGGTGGCGCGTGATGGAGATCCTCGGGGTGTTGCTCGTACTCGCCGTGCTGTTCGGGCTCGGGGTGGCGGCGCTGATCGTCGTCGGCCTGGTCAAGGCCGCGCGGACGGTCGGCGAGAAGGTGGAACGCCAGGAGGCCAAGGCCCGCCGGGCGGTCGAGAACGTCACGCTCAAGGCCAAGACCTACACCCAGACCGGCCCGCAGGGCCAGATCTCCGCCGTCCGGCTGCGCCTGCGGACCTCCCTGGACGGCACCCGGCAGGTCCTGGAGGGCGGCGTCGCCCAGGACGGCCAGCTCGGCGAGTCGCTCGCGCTGCTGGCCCGGCTGGACGCGCACGCGGCGGAGCTGGACGGCGAGCTGCGGACGCTGGAGCGTGAGCCGGACACCGGGCGCGTCGCGGCGAAGCTGCCGGAGCTGCGCGAGCGGGCCGAGCGGATCACGCACTCGGCGGAGGCGATGCGCTGGGCGGCCCAGGACCGGATGCACCGGTTCGCGGAGGACGAGCTGAGCCGGCTGAGCCAGGAGTGCGAGGACGAGGCGGGGGCGCTGCGGCACTGGGACGTCGCTGCGGGTTCCGGGGGGTCCGGCGGTGGCGCCGGCGGTGCGGCCGCTTCGGGGGCGTCGGGTGCCGGCGGTGCTTCCGGTGCCGGCGGTGCTTCCGGCGCGGCGCGCGAGGCCGGTGGGACCGGTGGCGTCCGTCCCGGGCTCACGGACGGCCGCGGCCGGCCCAGCGCCGAGGAACTGCTCGGCCTCGCGGACCCGGTGGCCAAGCTGACGCAGCGGCTGCGCAAGCCGTCCGCCGGGCCGTCGGCCGGCTGAGTGCCGACCCGGATGCTGCCGTCCGGCCCGGGCGGGGAGTAACCTCCGCCTCATGCCCGCCGACCTCGCGCTCGTCACCGATTCCACGGCCTACCTGCCTCAGCAAGCCGTCGACCGGCACGCGATCACCGTGGTGCCGCTGAGCGTCGCGGTCGGTGACGAGGTGCGGGCCGAGGGCGTCGAGATCTCCCCGAAGGACGTCGCCGAGGCCCTGCGCGGCAAGCACCGGGTCACCACTTCCCGGCCCAGCCCGGAGTCCTTCGCCGCCGCCTACCGGGCGGCGGCCGAGGGCGGTGCGCGGGGCGTCGTCTCGGTGCACATCTCCGGCGAGCTGTCCGGGACGGCGGAGGCCGCCCGACTGGCGGCCGCCGAGTCGCCGGTCCCGGTGCGGGTGGTGGACAGCCGACTGGTCGGCATGGCCCTCGGGTACGGGGTGCTGGCGGCCGCCGAGGTGATCGAGGCGGGTGGGGGACTCGACGAGGTGGCGGCGGCCGTCGAGCGGCGGACCGCCGGGACCAGCGGGTTCTTCTACGTCGACACCCTCGACTACCTGCGCCGGGGCGGCCGGATCGGCGCCGCGCGGGCGCTGCTCGGCTCGGCGCTCGCGGTCAAGCCGTTGCTGCACCTGGACGGGGGGCGGATCGAGCCGCTGGAGAAGGTGCGCACGGCGTCCCGGGGGATCGCCCGGCTGGAGGAGATCGCGGTCGAGCGGGCGGGGGAGCGGGAGGTCGACATCGCCGTGCACCACCTGGCGGCCGAGGACCGGGCCGAGCCGCTCGCCGAACGCCTGCGGGAGCAGGTGCCGGGGTTGCGCGACCTGTACGTGGGCGAGGTCGGGGCGGTGATCGGCGCGCACGTCGGGCCGGGGCTGCTGGCGGTGGTGGTCGCGCCCCGGTGAGGGTGTCCGGCGCGCGGGGTCCGTCAACACGTGAGACCCTTCCTCCCTCCTGCGGGGGACGTTCTTCATCCACAACCCCCGGGTTTTCCACAGGCGTTCGGTAATATCCGCGCGCTGTCCGGGCGGTTCCTACCGTGCTCCACATGACGAGCACGCGAATCGGCACACGCAAGCGCCACGAGATCCAGCGGGCGAACGAGACCGCGACCCTGCGGATGGCGGCCCTGTTGCCCGAGGCCGCCGAACCGTCGGACACCGAACCCTCGGTGTACGCGGCGCCGGCCGACACCGGTGGGCCGCCGCCCCGCGGCGAAGCGCCCGGTGGCGGGGGATCCGGTGGCGGGGCGGCCGACCCCGCCGTGGCCGACCCCGCCGTGCCCGGCTCCGTCGCGCGCCCGTGGACGGGTCATGCGCTGGCGCTCGACCGGCGGGCGGTGGTCGGCCTCCTCGTCCTCCTCCTGCTCACCGTCGGCTACGGCGTCCAGCACTTCTGGCTGGCGCGGCCGCAGCCGGTCGAGGTCCCGGCCATCGCCGTCGCCTCGGTGCCGCCGTCCGCCGTTCCCGGGCTGGAGCTGTCCGAGGGCGCGAAGGGGAACGGAGCCGCCGGTGCGGCGTCCGACCCGGTCGTCGTGGTCGACATCGGCGGCCGGGTCGCCTCCCCGGGCGTGCACACCCTGCCCGGCGGCTCCCGGGTCGCGGACGCCCTGCGGATGGCCGGCGGGCCGCTGCCCGGCACGGACACCGGCAACCTCAACCTGGCCCGCGTCCTGGCCGACGGTGAGCAGATCCTCGTCGGCGAGCCGAGCCCCCAGCCGGCCGCCGGGGCGGGCACCGGGCCGCCGCCCGCCGAGGCCTCGAAACGGCCGGTCAGCCTCAACCGAGCCACCCTCGAACAGCTCGATACGCTCCCCGGCGTCGGCCCGACCCTCGCCCAGCGCATCATCGCCTTCCGTGCCTCCCACGGTGGCGCGTTCCGCTCGCTCGACCAACTCCGGCAGGTGAGCGGAATCGGCGAGCGCACCTACTCGGAACTCCGGCCGCTGCTCACCCTCTGACGGCCCGGCGCCCTTCGCCCCTTCACCTCCCTTCGATTGCCCTGCCCTGCCCTGCCCTGCCCTGCCCGAAAGGAGGTGCCGCCATCGCCACCCCTGCTCCCATCCCCAGTGACGCCGTCTCCGCCGCGCCGCGCCCGCACGACGTCCGCCTGCTGCTGCCCGCCGTCGCCGCCTGGGTGGTCACGGCCGCGGTCCTCGGCCTGGGCCCCGGGCACGTTGCCGCCCTCGCGGTGGCGGCGGGCGCGGCCGGGGTCCTAGGGCTGCTCCTCTTCGCCCGCCGGGCGGGGTCGGCCGCCGACCCGGTCCATCGTCGGTCCGCCACGGTGACCCTGGCCGCCGTGTTGCTCACCGCGGCCGCCGCCACGGCGGCCACCCTCCTGCACACCGCCGACCTGCACCGGGGGCCACTGCCGGAACTGGCCCGTTCCGCTGGCCCGTCGCCGGAGGTCGGCGTCGACCTCACCCTCACCGGGGACCCGCGCGTGCGTGTCTCCCGCAGCGGTTCCGGTGCCGGACAGGACCTGCTCACCGTGGACGCCGTGGTGGACCGCGTCACTGTTCCCGACGGCGTCCTTCCGGGCACACCGGGTCCGCGGAACGTCCGCACCCGCACGCCGGTCACCGTCCTGGTCCGCGGCGGGGACACCGGGGCGTGGGAACGGCTGCTGCCCTCGACGCGGCTCGCCGCCGAGGTGACGGTCCGTCCGCCGGATGACCGCGCGGGCGAGTCGGCGGCGCTGCTGATCGTGCACGGCGAACCACGACAGATCGCGGCGCCGAGCCTGCCGCAGCGGATCGCGGGCCGCCTCCGGGCAGGGCTGCGCGCGGCCACCGACGGTCTGCCGGCGGACCAGCGGGGGCTGCTGCCCGGTCTCGTCGTGGGGGACACCTCGCGCCTGCCGGACGATCTCTGGGAGGCCTTCCGGGACACCGATCTGGCCCATCTGGTCGCCGTGAGCGGGGCCAACCTGGCGATCGTGCTGGGCGTGCTGCTCGGCGCCCCGGGGCGGGCCGGTACCGCCGAACGGGGCGGAATCGCCGCCCTGCTCGGGATCCCGCTGCGCACCACGGCACTGCTCGGTGCCGTGGTCACGCTGGCCTTCGTGACGATCTGCCGCCCGGAGCCGAGCGTGCTCAGAGCGGCGGGGACGGGGCTGATCGGGCTGCTTGCGCTGGCCACCGGTCGGCCGCGCCAGGCGGTGCCGGCGCTGGCGGGCACGGCTCTGCTGCTGGTCCTCCTCGATCCGTACCTGGCGCGCTCCTTCGGCTTCCTGCTGTCGGTGCTCGCCACGACCGGCCTGCTGGTCCTCGGTCCGCGTTGGGCGGACGCCCTGCGGGCACGGGGCTGGCCGCACCACCTCGCGGGCGCCGTCGGGGCGACGGCGGCGGCCCAGGCGCTCTGCGCGCCGGTGACGGTGGTGCTCTCGGGGCATGTCAGCCTCATCGGGATCCCGTGCAACCTGCTGGCCGAGCTGGCGGTGGCGCCGGCGACCCTGCTGGGCTTCGCGGTCCTGGTGCTCGACCCGCTCTCGCCCGCGCTGGCCCGCCTGCTCGCCGAGCCCGCCGGGGTCCCGGCCGGCTGGCTGGCCGCGGTCGCCCGGCACGGTGCGGAGCTTCCGGGCGGTCAGCTGTCCTGGCCGGGCGGGTGGTTCGGCACGGTGAGCCTGGCCGTCGGCACGGCGGCGCTCTGCTGCACGGTGCCGTCGCTGCTGCCCCGGCTCCGCCCGGTAGCGGTGGGCTTGTTGCTGCTGGTCCTGCTCGCGGTGCTGCTGCGGCCGCCGCTGCTGGCCCGGATCGCGACCGGCTGGCCGCCGCCGGACTGGCGGCTGGTCATGTGCGATGTGGGGCAGGGCGACATGCTGGTGCTGCCGGTGGCGGCGGAGGGCGGCAAGCCGCCCGACAGCGCGGTGGTGGTGGACGCCGGGCCGGATCCGCAGGCGGCCGACCGCTGTCTGCGCGATCTGGGGATCACCCGGGTGCCGCTCTTCCTGGCGACGCACTTCCACGCCGATCACGTCGAGGGACTGCCGGGCGTACTGCACGGCCGGCGGGTCGCGGCGGTGCAGGGGACGACGGTGGACGATCCGCCGGGCGAGGCCGCCCGGGTCGCGGGATGGTCGGCGCGGGCCGGGGTCCCGCTGACGCGGGCAGGCCCCGGCGAGCGCCGGTCGGCGGGGACCGGGGTCTCGTGGGAGGTGCTGTGGCCGGACGGCGAGGAGTCGACGGTGCTGTCGGGTGCGAACAACGCGAGTGTCGCGCTGCTGGTGATCTTGGCGGGCGGTGTGCGGATGGCCCTGCTGGGTGATCTGGAGCCGCCGGCGCAGGAGGCCCTGTTGAGCCGGCTGAGGACGGCCGGGAAGGAGAGCGAGGTGGACGTGTTGAAGGTGGCGCACCATGGTTCGGCCTACCAGGACTGGGAGTTGACGGCGGCGCTGAGCCCCCGGCTGGCCCTGATCTCCTGCGGCGAGGCCAACCCGTACGGCCACCCGTCTCCGCGCACGGTGGAGCGGCTGCGGGCGCTGGGTGCCACGGTGCTGCGAACGGACCGGGTGGGCGACATCGCGGTGACGGGCGACAGCCCGGCTCACCTCGCCGCCGCCGTCCACCCGCACGCCGAACACCTTGGCCCTGGTCCCCACAAGCCGCGGGCCGCTCACGGGGCCGGGCCCAGCGTCTCGGTTGCGGCGCGCGCTGGCCATGGC
>NZ_BAAAKJ010000007.1:40701-44464 GCF_039527695.1 Kitasatospora putterlickiae | reverse complement strand
GGCCGGCCTCGGCGCCGTCGCGGCTCCCGATCGGCTCCGTGTCCGCCGGGTGCGTCTGGAGTGTCTGGTGTGCTGGGTATGACTGGTGCGCCGGGTGGGACTGGTCCGGCGGGTGCACGGGGTCCGCCAGGGGGCCCGCAACCGCCGCCGACGCCGCCAGGGCGGCCGTGACCGCCCCCTGGACCTTCGCCGCCAGGGCCTCCTCCCCGCCGAAGTAGCGGGCCGGCCCCTTCACCGGGATCGCGCACAGCCCCGGGCGCAGCACCTCCACCCGGGGGGTGAACGCCTCCACCGCCGCGACCACCGGCTCGAACCGCCGGGCCTCCGCCTCCGGGTCGCGGTCGCGCAGCTCCAGCGCCGGGCAGAGCCGCTGGGCAAGCTTGAGCCGCTGCCCCTGCCGCACCCCGGCGGCCCGGGCCGCCGCCGAGCAGGCCAGCACCCGGCCGCCCTCGACCACCGCCACCGGCACGTCCCGGTCCCCAGCCTCCTCCCGTGCGCGCTCGACGGCCACCACCGGCCAGTCCGGACACCACACCACCAGCACCCGGGGGGTGACCGCGTCACCCGCCCCGGTGGACCCGGCCACCTCTTCGCCGGTCATCTCACACCACCGCCATACGGTCGAGGCCCACCCCGGCCCCCGACACCGCGTCCTCCCCCACCACGTCCACATCCACCGTCCCGGCGCCGACCGTCTCCTCCACGGTCCGCACCGCGCCGTGCGCGTCCGGCAGCCAGAGCCGGGCCGTCCGCCCGAGCCCCGCCGAGCCGCGCCCCTCGGCCACCACCTCCACCTGCCGCCCGGCGAGCCGCCCGTGCCCGTCCCCCAGCCCGAACCAGCGCCCGGAGCGCACGCCCAGCCGCAGCCCGGCCCCCGGCCACGGCCCGGCCACCAGCAGCACACAGCCGCTGCGCCGCAGCACGGCGGTCAGCCGGGCGGCCAGGTTCGGCGGCACCGGGCCGTCCGGGCGCACCATGATCAGTTCGACGGCGCCGGCCAGCACGGACACCACCTCGGCCCAGTGCGGTCCGGGGTCGTCGGCCACCAGCAGCCGCCGCAGGTCCAGGCCGTACCCGGCGGCCGCGGCCAGCCCGAGGTCCGGCAGCCCGACCGCCGCGGCCCAGCCGCCGTCGGTCTCCCGCACCCCGGCGGCCAACGCCAGCAGCAGCCCCGCGTCCCCGCCCGCCACCGACACCGCCGCGCCCCGCCGCAGCCCGCCCTCCGGCAGCAGCCCCCGCAGTGCGGGCACCACCGGCAGCAGCCCCCGCCCGGGGGCAGCACTCGACGCCACCGGTCGGAGCACGGGCTTCCGGTCGACGGTGGATTCGAAAACAGATTCGAAAACGGGCACACCCCCAGGATCGAACATTCGTTCGTAAAGATTCAAGTCCGAATCGCCCACCCCACCCGTCACCCTCCGCACTCGCCGAGCCCGGCGGACGGCGAGGGGAGGGGGCGAGGGGGCCCCGCGGTGGGCGACGGGGGAGAACCGGGTGCGCTGCGGGGCGGCCACCCTGGGGGCCTCGGCTCGGCGAGGCCGGCGCGGCTGCGGCCGTGCGTTGACAGCCCGGCCCGGCCCCGAGGTCTTTCGGCGCCCACGCCAAGTCGGTGTCTCTTTCCACCCGGCAAGATCTGCCGGGGGCGACCGTGGGCCGACCGGGGCCCCGGCGGCGGCGAGGACGAAACGAGGTCGAGGAGAATCACGCGTGGCACCACGCTCGGTGACCGCTACCGGCTGGACGAGTGGCTCGGCGGCGGTTCGATGGGCGATGTCCGGCCCGCCCGGGACCAGGTGCTCGACCGCACGCGTGGCCGTCAAGGTCCTGAAGGCCGCGCTGCTGGAGGAACCGGGCTTCGCCGACCGGTTCCACGACGAGGCCCGGGTGATGGCCCGGCTGCGGCACCCCGGCATCGTCGGCGGGTACGACTTCGGCCCCGGCCGCGCCGCCGGAACCCGCCGCCCGCCCGGTCGCCCACCTGGCCGTGGAGCTGATCGACGGCGAGCCGCTGAGCGCCGCAACGGAACGTCAGGGACCGCTGACCGTGCCGGAAAAGCCGGTGTACGACGGGAGCGGCGGCGGCAGACTGGCCGCCATGACCGACATGACCGAAGAGACGCCGGCTGCGTTCAAGAAGGATCTGCTCGTCTATCTGCAGGACGCCCGGGACGCGCTGCTGTGGAAGCTCGAAGGGCTGTCCGAGTACGACATCCGCCGGCCGCTGACGCCGACCGGGACCAATCTGCTGGGGCTGGTGAAGCACGCGACGGCGGCGGAGGCGCTGTACTTCGGGGAGACCTTCGGGCGGCCGTTCGACGCGCCCCGGCCGTGGATCACCGGGGACGCCGAGCCGAACTCCGACTTCTGGGCGACCCCGGAGGAGAGCCGCGAGCAGATCGTCGACCTGTACCGCGCGGCCTGCGCGCACGCCGACGCGACGATAGCCGCGCTGCCGCTGGACGCGGTCGGCCGGCTGCCGTGGGGCCGGCGCGGCGAGGTGACGCTGCACCACGGGCTCGTCCACATGACCGCCGAGACCCAGCGGCACGCCGGGCACGCCGACATCGTCCGCGAACTCGTCGACGGCGCGACCGGCCAGCGGCGGGACGGGGAGAACACGGCTCCCGGCGACGCGCACTGGTGGGCCGCCCACCGGGACCGCGTCGAACAGGCCGCCCGGCAGGCGGCCGAGGGCCGGGCGCGCACGCGGGCACAGGCGCAGGCACAGACGCGGGCACAGGTCCAGGACTCGGCTCAGGCATAGCGGGCGGCGACGGCGGTGGCGGCGTCCGCGACGGCCTCGCGCAGCCCGGGCGGGCCGAGCACCACGGCCTCCGGGCCCAGCCGCAGCAGATCGCCGACGGCCACCGCCGTGCTCTCGACGGCGAGGTCCACCTCCACCCACCCCTCGGCGTCGGGCGGCCCCGCCGTGTCCAGCGCCCGGGTGCCGGCGGCGCCGAACCGCATCGGGAGCAGCCGACGGGCCTGCGGGGAGATCCGCAGGCGGGCGGTCTGCTGGTGGAGGGCGTCGGTCAGCCGGCGGGCGGTCTCCGCCCAGTGGGCGGCCAGGTCGAAGCCGGCGGGACGTTCGAAGGTCTCGTCGGCGACCTCGACGGCGAGCAGCCGGGAGACCCGGTAGGTGCGGACGGCCGCCTCGGCGGTGTCGGCGCCCGCCGCGCCGGCGACCAGGTACCAGATGCCGCCCTTGAGGACGAGGCCCAGCGGGTGCAGTTCCCGGTGCACCTCGCCGCGCCAGCGGCGGTAGTGGACGCGCAGCGCCCGCTGCTCCCAGACCGCCCGGGCGACCGGGGCGAGGTGGGCGACCGGGTCGGCGTCGCGGAACCAGGCGGGGGCGTCGAGGTGGAAGCGGTCCTCGACGCGGCGGGTGCGGTCGGCGAGTTCGGCGGGCAGCGCCGCCTGGAGCTTGAGCCGGGCGGTGGTCAGCACGGCGCCGAGGCCGAGGTCGTGGGCCGGTCCGGGGGCGCCGGTGAGGAAGAGCGCGTCGGCCTCGGCGTCGGTGAGCCCGGTGAGCCGGGTGCGGTAGCCGTCCATCAGCCGGTAGCCGCCCTCGGGCCCCCGGTCGGCGGTGACCGGGACGCCGGACGCGGCCAGCGCCTCGACGTCCCGGTAGACGGTGCGGACCGACACCTCCAGCTCGGCGGCGAGTTCGCCGGCGGTCATCCGGCCGCGGTTCTGGAGCAGGAGCAGCAGGGCGAGGAGCCGGTCGGCGCGCATGGGCCCATTCTGGCGCCCGTACCTGACA
>NZ_BAAAKJ010000007.1:39576-40627 GCF_039527695.1 Kitasatospora putterlickiae | reverse complement strand
TGCCGCCCGTACCTGACAGAAGATGTCAGGTACGGGCGCGAGGGTGATCACGAGCGCCCGGCACACCCGCCGCGCGCCGGCCCCGGCACCACCCCAGAGGACGACGACCATGAGCGCATCCACCACCGTCACCGGCGGCTTCAGCTACGCCGACTGGACGGAGACGTCGATCGGCCCGACGGAGGCCCGTCCCCGGCTGGCCCGGGCCTCCGTCGTCAACGCCTTCACCGGCGGCATCGAGGCGGCGGCGACCGTCTGCGAGTACGTCTTCGTCTACGCCACCGAGAAGACCGGCACCTTCACCGGCCTGCAGCAGCTCACCGGACGGCTGGACGGCCGCACCGGCGGCTTCGTCGTGGAGGAGCGCGGCACCTTCGCCGAGGACGGCACCGTGAGCTGCGCCTTCGAGGTGGTCCCCGGCACCGCCACCGGCGAGCTCACCGGCCTGCGCGGCACCGGCGGCTACCTCTACCACCCCGGCGAGTCGCCCGTCCCGTACACCTTCACCTACGAGCTCGGCTGAGCCGGCACCGGTGAGCGGGGGGGCAGGGGCGGGGCGCGGGGCGTGGGGGCGCTGTCCGAGCCGCCTGCCAGGATCGGCGGCATGGACCTCTCCGACGCGCTCGCCCGGATCGACGAGCTGTACGCCCTTCCCTTCCCCGAGCGGGAGGGGTGGTACGGCCCGCGCTGGAGCGGCCCCGACCACCACGTGGCGGTCCTGCGCGAGAGCCGGGACTTCTGGGAGGACCGGTCCGAGGAGGTCGTGGCCGCCGCCGAGCGGGACATCGCGGACGCGCTCGCCCGGGTGACGGCGGCACTGACCGCGCGGTGGGGCGCCCCGGTGCCCGTGGAGTTGTCGCCCTACTTCGGGGTGGACCCGTACGACCCCGGCTACGTGGCGCCCGAGCCGGCCGGCTTCCTCGCGCAGAACGCTCCGGCCATGCAGGTATGGCGTCCGGACGGCCCGGACGCCCGATGGCTGGCCCTCGCGGTGGGACAGGCCGATCCGGAGTTTCCGGTCCAGCTCTTCCTCGCGGTCGGCGAGGGCGGG
>NZ_BAAAKJ010000007.1:32372-39564 GCF_039527695.1 Kitasatospora putterlickiae | reverse complement strand
CCCGGGGCTACCGCCGGCCGGTGAGGAGGGAGACCCGGACGTGCTCCGGGTAGCCGGCGGCGGTGGGCGGGGCGGGGAGGGCGGCGCGCAGCCGGGCGGCGAAGGCCGGACGGTCGGCGGGGCCGGGGAGGGACGGGGCGGGGATGGCGGAGTAGAGGGTGCCCAGGAGCTGATCGGGGGTCAGGGCGTCCTCGTAGGTGATCACCGTCTCCCGCACGTCCGCGAAGCCGGCGGCCGTCAACGAGGCGGCGTAGCGCTCGCGTTCGGCGGTGTCGGTGCCGCAGGAGGCGGTGATCGGGCGGCCGAAGTGCTCCTCCAGGGCGGCGCGCAGGGCCTGCGACCAGTCGGTGTCCTGGGCCCACACCGGTGCGCCGTTGGCGATCACGGCGACCCCGCCGCCCGGGCGGGTGAGCGGGGACAGGCCGCCGAACAGCTCGTCGGGCCGCATCCAGTGCAGGGCGTTGCCGATCACGGTGACACCGAGCGGGCGGTCTCCGGGCAGCAGGCCCGCGAGGCCGGGGACGTCCGCGTCGGTGCCGAGCAGCCACAGCGCGTTGCGCACGCCCGCCCGGCCGGCGGCGGACCGGGCCTGACGGAGCATCTCCGGTTCCGGGTCCATGCCGATGACGGTCCTGACGCGGGCGGCGAGCGGGAGGGCGAGCTGGCCGGTGCCGCAGCCGAGGTCGAGCGCGACGTCGCCGACGCCGGGGTGGGCGTCCAGGGCGAAGGTCCGTACGAGGGCGTCGAGCACGGCCGGCGGATAGCCGCGGCGGTACTCGGCGTAGTAGGCGGCCACCTCGCCGGAGAAGTCCGGGACGGCGGGGCTGGTGGGACTGGTGGTGGAAGAGGAGGTCATGGCCGGATACCTGCCCGCCCGGCCGGGGCCCAGTCGGCCCATCGCTGTAGGCGAACNNNGTGGGCCGTGATCCTCGGGGGCGCTCAGACCTCGACGGGCGGCTCGGACATGATCCGGCGCACCTCGACCGGCATGTCGAGCGGCCTGCCCCCGGGGCCGGGGGCTGCGGAGACCTTGGCCGCGATCTCGATCGCGCGCCGCTCGCCGCCGTCGCCGTCGTCGTCGCTCCCCGGGGCGCAGTCGACGATCCACCAGCCGGCCAGCCACTCCTTGGTCTCCGGGAACGGGCCGTCGGTGACCACCGGCGCACCGCCGCCGGCGCGGACGATCCGGGCGGTCTCCGGCATCGCCAGGCCCTGGGCGTCGACGAGTTCACCACTGGCGTTGAGCTCGGCGTTCAGGTCCCGCATGTACCGCACGTGGATCCGGACGTCCTCGATCGGCCACTCCTCGACCTTCGGGATGTCGAGGTCCTTCGCGCTGAACTGCATCAGCAGCATGTACTTCATCGTTCCGCTCCTCGTTCGTCCGCGGGTTCTCACCCTAGGGTCGGAGCGCCCCGCCCGATCTCGACATCCCGCCCGGGAATCCGCCGGAAGAACTTCGCGACGCCCCCGGAGCACCCCGGAGCAACGCGTTGACCCCGCCCTGACCACGCCCCTAGGGTCGGGATCCGTGCAGCGATACGACTGGCTGAAGAAGATTCAGCGCCTGGACCCGGAGACCCAGTTCACCGAGATCTACCGGATCAGCAGCTGGTACGAATTCCCCTGGGACTACACCCAGTCGCTCGGCTTCGCGCTCTACCGCACCTACGCCGTCCCCAGCGTCGGCCGACTGCTCGCGCGGACCGGCGAGTTCACCGGGCGCACGCAGAAGCGGTACGACGACACCCTGCTGATCCTGGAGGCGGTGGTCGAGCACGGCTTCGACTCCTCCCGGGGCCGCGAGGCGATCCGCCGGATGAACCAGATGCACCGCCGGTACGACATCTCCGACGACGACTTCCGGTACGTGCTCGCCACCTTCGTGGTGACGCCCAAGCGCTGGCTGGACGACTACGGCTGGCGCCGCCTCTCCCCGCACGAGGTCCGGGCGGCGGTCAACTACTACCGCGAGCTGGGCCGGCACATGGGCATGACCGGAATCCCGGAGACCTACGAGGAGTTCGAGCGGCTGCTCGACGACTACGAGCGCGAGCACTTCGCCTTCGACCCCGGCGCCCGGGCGGTCTCCGACGCCACGCTCGGCCTGATGGCCTCCTGGTACCCCGCGCCGCTGCGGCCGACGATGCGGACCTCCTCGGTCTGCCTGCTCGACGACCCGCTGCGCGAGGCCTTCGGCTACCCGGCCCCGCCGGCCGCGCTGCGGCGCGCCGTCCGCGCCGGGATGCGGCTGCGCGGGCGCGTCGTGCGGCTGATGCCGCCGCGCCGCCGGCCGCACCTGGGCCGGGACGGCTGGCAGGTGCGCAGCTACCCCGGCTACCCGCACGGCTATCGGATCAGCGACCTGGGCACCTTCGAGGCCAAGGGCGGCACCCGGCCCTCCTCCGGCGGCTGCCCGTTCCCGCACACCGCGGCGCCCGGGGACGGCGCTGAGGACGGGGCCGGGGCCTGAGGGCTGGCCGCGCCGGCGTCCGCGGCCCCGAAACCCCGGAGGGCGAGCCGGGCTCGGCGGTGTCCACGGCCACCCGCCGCCCCTCGTCCTGGCCACCCGCGCGGCGGCCTACGGCGGGACGGACCACCGGGCGTACCGGCACCCGCTGGCCGGCCGGCTGAGCTGACCACCGAGTACCCGGTGCTGCCGAATCCGCTCTCCGGGCTCGGTTCGCCGGCCAGGCGGCCGCACACGGACCGACGCCGGTCCCGCCCGCCACGCGGCCCGCTACCGGGAGCCGCCGGCCGGGGTCCGGACGGAGGACCGGCCCCCCTCCCCGCCGGGCGGGCCGGGGTGTGACCGGCTCCCGGCCGGGGCCCGGTCACGCCCCGGTGAGGTGGCGCAGCAGCGGCCCGGGGTCGTGGCTGCCGCAGGCGGTGCGGACGGCGGCGTCGTGGGCGGCGGCGAGGGCGTCGAGGCGGGCCAGGCGGGTGTGGCCGAGCCGGGAGAGGTGGGCGGTGATCCGGCGGCGGTCCTGCTCGTCCTGGCGGCGGTAGACCCAGCCGGCCTCGGTGAGGGCGTCGACGATCCGGCTGAGGCTGGCCTGCGGGATGAGCAGGGCCTGGGCGAGCTCGCCCATCGAGCGGCCGGTGCCCTCGGTGAGGGCGCGCATCACCCGCCACTGGTCGAGGGTGCAGCCCTCGGCCTCCAGGCGGGCGGCGAGGTCGCGGGCGAGGCGGCGCTGGGCGACGGTGAGCAGTTCGATCAGCAGGGGCTGGTCGGTGGCGACGGCGTCCGGGGTGGTGGTGGCTGGTGGTGTCATGGCCGTGTCTCTTTCCCCGTCCCTGGTCCCGGTCGTACCGGTCGTTCCGCCCTCGTTTGGCCGGATCGGCCGACCATGACGATACTCGCAGGCGATGAGCGCCGACGTGAAGCTTCTGGAGCCGCTCGACGCGCGGTACCTCCCCCGGGAGGCGCCGACGTTGCGGGTGGGCCTGGTCGTGCCTCAGTCCGGGACGCTCGGCCTGACCGGGCCGTCGGCGCTGGACGGCGCGCTGCTGGCCGCGCACGAGGTGAACGCGGGCGGCGGGGTGCGCGGGCTGCCGCTGGAGCTGGTGCTGGTGGACGGCGGCGGCACGCCGGCGGAGGTGGCCCGGGAGGTGGCGCTGCTGCTGGACGCCGGGGCGGTGGACGCGGTGGCCGGCTGCCACTCCAGCGACGTGCACCGGGCCGTCGAGGCGGTGACCACCGGGCGGACCGCGTACGTGTTCACCCCGCCGCACGAGGGCGGCGGCCGGCTGCCGGGCGTGTTCTGCACCGGGGCGGACCCGGCGCGGCAGCTGGACGGGGCGGTGGAGCGGCTCACCGAGCGGCACCGGCTGCGCCGCTGGGCGCTGGTCGGCAACGACTACATCTGGCCGCACGCGGTGCACCGGGCGGCCGGTGAGGCGGTGGCCCGGGCCGGGGCGCGGGTGGTGCTGCGGCGGCACCTGCCGTTCGGGACGGCGGAGCGGGCGCTGGAGCCGCTGCTGGACGCGCTGCGCGCGGAGCGGGCGGACGCGGTGCTGCTGAGCCTGATCGGCGCCGATCTGGTGCGGTTCAACCGGGCGCTGCGCCGCACCGGCCTGGACCGCCGGCTGGTGCGGCTGTCCTGCGCGCTGGAGGAGAACAGCCTGCTCGCGTACGGCGGGGACGCCACCGGCACGCTGTACTCCGCGATGCCGTCGTTCGCGTCCCTCGCGGAGGAGCGGCGGGTGCGGCTGGCGGAGCAGCACCGGGCGGTGTTCGGGCCGCACGCGCCGGTGCTGGACGCCTACGCGGTCGGACTGTACGACGGGCTGCACCTGCTGGCGGCGCTGGCGGCGCGCGGGGAGCTGGTCGCGGACGGCGGGCTGGAGCGGGCGGCGGCGCGGCTGCTGCGCGGGGACGGCGCGGCGGTGCGGCGGGCGTGGGCGCGGGCGCCGCTGGGCCCGGCCCCGGACGGGGTGCACCTGGCGCGGGCGGAGGGGCTCGGGTTCACGGTGCTGCCGTAGGGGCGTGGCGGCGGCGTCGCGGTGCTGTGCGGGGCTGTCGCGGGGCTGTCGCGGGGCCGCCGGCGCGGCACCCGGTGCTCGACATGTGGACGGGACACCGCAAAACCCTTCCATTTGGAAATAGCTGGCTCTAGTGTCTCCCCACCACCTCGGGTCGCCCCGCCACGGGTCGTCACGGAAGAGAGCCCCCACATGCCCGAAGCACCCCCCTCCCCCGCCGGCATCGAGAGCTACGGCTACAAGCAGGAACTGCGCCGCTCCCTGCGCTTCACCGACCTGCTGGTCTACGGCCTGGTCTTCATGGTGCCGATCGCCCCCTTCGGCATCTTCGGCAGCGTCTTCCAGGGCTCCGGCGGCATGGTCGCCCTGGCCTACGTGCTCGGGATGGTGGCGATGATGTTCACCGCCCTCTCCTACGCGCAGATGTCCCGCGCCTTCCCGATGGCCGGCTCGGTCTACACCTACGCCGGGCGCGGCATCGCGGCACCGGTCGGCTTCCTGTCCGGCTGGATGATCCTGCTGGACTACGTGCTCGTCCCCGGCCTGCTCTACCTGATCGCCGGCGTGGCGATGAACTCGCTGGTGCCGGCGGTGCCGGTCTGGCTGTGGCTGGTCGGCTTCGTGCTGCTGAACACCGCCGTCAACTACCTCGGCGTCGAGATGACGTCCAAGGTCAACAAGGCGATGCTGATCGGCGAGCTCGTGGTGCTGGTGGTCTTCATCGCGTTCGGCGTGGCCGCGCTGGCCTCCGGCAAGGGCCGCGGCTTCGACTTCACACCGGTCTACAACTCGCAGACGTTCTCCTGGAGCCTGGTGTTCGGCGCGGTGTCGATCGCGGTGCTGAGCTTCCTCGGCTTCGACGGCATCTCCACCCTCTCCGAGGAGAACCAGGACTCCACCAAGGCCATCGGCCGCTCGATGATCGCCGCGCTGCTGCTGGCCGGCTCGCTGTTCATCGTGCAGACCTGGATCGCCTCGCTGCTCGTCCCGGACCCGAACACGCTGATCGCCGACGGCGACCCCGGCGGCACCGCCTTCTACGACGCGGCGCGCGTCGCCGCCGGCGGCTGGCTCGCCACCGTCACCGCCGCCGCGACCGCCGTGGCCTGGGGCTTCGCCAACTCCCTGGTCGCCCAGGCCGCCACCTCCCGCCTGCTGTTCGCGATGGCCCGCGACCGCCAGCTGCCCGCGTTCCTCGCCAAGGTCCACCCGCGCCACCGCGTCCCGGTGAACGCGACCCTGCTGACGGCGGGCGTCTCGCTCGTCCTCGGCCTCTACACCGCCTCCCGCGAGGACGGCATCACGCTGCTGTCCACCCTGGTCAACTTCGGCGCGCTGACCACCTTCCTCGTCCTGCACGTCTCCGTGGTGGTGCACTACGTGTTCCGCCGCCGCAGCCGTGACTGGTGGCGCCACCTCATCGCCCCGGTCATCGGGTTCGCGATCCTCGCGTACGTGGTGATCAACGCGGACATCGCCGCCCAGCGGCTCGGCTTCGTCTGGCTGGCGATCGGCGGGCTGGTGCTGACCGGACTGCTGCTGACCGGCCGCCGCCCGAACCTGGCCGCGATGGCTTCCGATTCCGCTCCCAGCAAGGAGAACCCGTGAACCTGCCCGACGTCGTCACCCTCAACCCCACCCGCGACGACTACGCCTACACCTTCGGCGGACGCGCCCCGCTGGTGACCGTCCAGCCCGGCACGGTGGTCGAACTCACCACCGAGGACTGCTTCGGCGGCCGGGTCCGCGACTTCGCCGACCTGCCGAGCGCGGTCTGCGAGTTCCCCTACCTCAACCCGGTCACCGGGCCGATCGCGGTGGCCGGCGCCGAGCCCGGCGACACCCTGGCCGTGCACTTCGTGGAGATCACCCCGGCCCGCGACTGGGGCGTCTCCAGCACCTTCCCGCACTTCGGCGCGCTCACCGCCACCCACAGCACCGCGATGCTGCACGCCCCGCTGGAGGAGCGGGTCTGGGTGTACGAGCTGGACGTCGCGGCCGGCGTCTGCCGGTTCCGGGCCCGCAACAGCGACTTCACCGTCGACCTGCCGCTGGACCCGATGCACGGCACGGTCGGCGTCGCCCCGGCCGGCGGCGAGACCCTGATGTCGATCACCCCGGGCGCCCACGGCGGCAACCTCGACACCCCCGAGATGCGGGCCGGCACCACCGCCTACTTCGGCGTCAACGTGCCCGGCGGACTGCTCGCCATCGGCGACGGCCACGCCCGCCAGGGCGAGGGCGAGGTGTGCGGGACCGCGGTCGAGACGGCGATGCGCACCACCGTGGTGATCGACCTGATCAAGGGCGGCGGCCCGGCCTGGCCCCGGCTGGAGAACGACCACTACCTGATCTCCACCGGCTCGGCCCGCCCGCTGGAGGACGCCTTCCGGATCAGCCAGCACGACCTCGTGCACTGGAGCGGCGACCTGCTCGGCCTGGACACCCTGGACGCCTACCAGCTGGTCAGCCAGGCCGGCCTGGCCCCGGCCGCCAACGTGTGCGACACCAACTACACGATGGCCGCCAAGCTGCCCAAGTCCCTCCTGGGCCGCACCCGGGCGTACGACGGCCTGCACGACCACCTCCGCGAGACCGCCGCCGGCTACCTGCGCGAGCGTTGAAGAGCCGTCCGCATCCCCGGTCAGCGCCGCCCTGACCGGCGCTGACCGCCCCCACCCCCGGTCCACCTCCCCTCCCCCACCGA
>NZ_BAAAKJ010000007.1:20379-32351 GCF_039527695.1 Kitasatospora putterlickiae | reverse complement strand
CGTCACCCGTCGGGCACCGCGGTCCGGGCGGCTCAGCCCTCGGCGGGGAGGGTCGAGGAGTGGTGGTTGACGATCAGCCAGGTGCCGCCGCGTTTCTCGTACTCGAAGGAGTAGCGGGCGTCCAGCACCGTGGCGGCGCCGGTCCGCGGATCGGTCAGGTGGAAGCGGTAGAGGCCGGCGTCGATCGCCGAGTCGGCGTCCAGCACGGTGATCACCGAGCGGATCCGCTCGCCGCGCGGCCGCTTCCGGAGGAAGTGCTCGAAGTAGTCGGCGATCTCCGGGCGGCCGCTGCGGATCCGCGGCGAGGCGGTCGGCAGCAGCACCGCGTCCCCGGCATACCGCTCGGCGACCCCCGCGGGCTCGCCGCCGCGCAGCGCCGCGTTCCACGCGTCGAAGAGGCCGGCGATCTCGCTCTCGGCGGCCCTGCCGCGCCGGCCCCGGTCGTCGCCGGCCTGCGCGGCACCCACGCCGGCGGTGAACGCGGCCGCGGCGGCGAGGGCGGCGGCCACGGCGAGCACGACGCGGGTGCGGGTGCTGGTGCGGATCGTACGGGTCATCGGGGCTCCTGCTCATAGGAGTTGACGGCATGCCGGCTGCGGGATCACTCTCCCGGGGAACCGGTTGGCACCCGCACGGCGCAGGGCAAAGGCGCGGACAAGGCTCGGTCAAGAAGCCTTGGCGGATCAGGAACGGTCACCCGGCGTTCCGGGTCGGCACCGAAAAGAGCGGGAAGCGACACCGGACGGGCCGCCGGACCCCACGGACGGACCCCGCGCGGCTCGGCGGCCGACGGCCGCGCCGGGCTTGAAGCTGCCGCAGCGGCAGCCCCTACTGTCCTGACCGGGGCCGGGCGGACCGGCCCCGGTGAATCACGTGAGGAAGACCGAATGGAGTCCTGGCCGATCGCCGAGGTGGCACGGATGTCCGGAGTCACGGCGCGGACCCTGCGGCACTACGACGAGATCGCGCTGCTGCCGCCCGCCGGGATCGGCACCAACGGCCACCGCTACTACGAGGAGGAACAGCTGCTGCGACTCCAGCAGATCCTCGTGCTGCGGGCGCTGGGCCTGGGGCTGTCGGACATCGCCCGCGTCCTGGACACCCGGGTGGACGAGCTGGAGGCGCTGCGCGGTCACCACCGCCGGCTGCTCGCCGAGCGCGACCGCCTCGACGCGCTGGCCGCGACGGTCGCCCGCACGATCACCGATCTGGAGCGATCCAGGAAGGACGGTACGCCGATGACCGCGATCAACCGGCCCGAGAACCTCTTCGAGGGGATTCGGGCCACCGACTACCAGGAGGGCCTGCGGGCGTTCCCCGAGCTGGCCGAGGCCACCGCGCGGGCCGCGGCGGAGCTGAGCCCCGAGGAGGTGGAGGCGGGGCAGCGCGAGCGCACCGCGCTGATGATCAGGCTCGCCGAGCTGATGGCCGCCGGCGAGCCGGTGGACGCCACGGCGGTGCGGGCCGAGATCGACGGGCAGTACCGGGCGCTCAGCGCCGTCCGGCCGGTCTCCCCCGCGGAGTTCCGGGCGATGGGGCGCGCCTGCGTGGACAACGAGCCGTGGCGGGCGGCCTACGAGTCGATCGCCCCCGGGCTGGCCGCGTACCAGCGGGACGCGATCGAGGCGTACGCGGCGGCGCTGCGGGCCTGAGCGGCCCCGCCGGGGCCGGGCGGGCGCGGACGGGTGGACGGGACCCGCTCGCGCCCGCTCCCGCCATCCGCACTCGAACGGGTGATCTACGCTGGTGGGGTGCCCCTTCTCGTTCGTCGCCGCCACGTGGACCTGCTCCGCGTGACCAGCATGTCCTGTCGACGCTCCGGCTGAACCTCGCGCCCCTCACCCTCAGCGCGGCCGCCGAACGGCCGCGTCCCCCCTCCCGGCCCCGGGCACACCCGCCGCACCAGGCGCGTGCCCGGCGTTCCCGGTCACCACCGGAGCCGGCCGGGACGAGACCCAGCGGATGTCACCCATGTCGCAGCAGCACCAGCCCACCGACCCCGCCGACGCCCTTCCGGTGATCGACCTCTCGCTCGCCGGCGGCAGCCCGGCGGACCGCACCCGCCTGCACGACGAGCTGCGGACCGCGGCCACCGGCGTCGGCTTCTTCCAGCTCGTCGGCCACGGGGTCACCCCCGCCGAGACGGCCGCCCTCACCGACGCCACGCGGGCCTTCTTCGCCCTCCCCGAGGCCGACCGCCTCGCCGTCGCCAACCTGCACTCCCCGCACTACCGCGGCTACACCCGCACCGGCGACGAGCGCACCGGCGGCAGCCGGGACTGGCGCGACCAGCTCGACATCGGCGCCGAACGGCCCCCGCACGTGCCCGCCCCCGGCGAGCCCCCGTACTGGTGGCTGGAGGGCCCCAACCAGTGGCCCGCCACGCTCCCGGAGCTCCGCGACGCCGCGCTGGCCTGGATCGACCGGCTCGGCGCGGTCGCCCGCACGCTGCTGCACGAACTCCTCGCCGCGATCGGCGCCCGCCCCGACTTCTACGACCCCGCCTTCGCCGGCCACCCGCACCTGCGGCTCAAGCTGGTCCGCTACCCGGGCACCGCCCCCGACGGCGCCGCCCAGGGCGTCGGCGCGCACAAGGACTACGGCTTCATCACCCTGCTGCTTCAGGACACCGTGGGCGGCCTCCAGGTGCAGCGCCCGGACGGCTCCTTCCTGGACGTCCCGCCGCTGGAGGGCGCCTTCGTCGTCAACCTCGGCGAACTGCTGGAGGTCTCCACCGACGGCTACCTCAAGGCCACCAGCCACCGCGTGATCAGCCCGCCCGGCGCCCGCGAGCGCTTCTCCGTCCCGTTCTTCTACAACCCCCGCCTCGACGCCCACATCGAGCCGCTGGACTTCCCCCTCGCCCACCACGCCCCCGGCGCCACCCAGGACCCGGCCAACCCGCTCTACGCCGACTTCGGCTTCAACGAGTGGAAGGGCTACACCCGCGCCCACCCCGAGGTCACCCGCCGCCACCACCCCGACCTCGCCGCCTGAGGACCCCGGCGGGCCCGCGCTCCCCGCCGGAGTGCGGGCCCGCTCCGTGTTCGGGGGCGTGGACCCGGTGGGACAGTGGTGTCACACTCGTGGTGTCACAGTGGTGGTGCCATGGACGGGAGGCGGGGGTGGAGGTGCGGCTGACGGTGGACGAGTTGGCGGCGCGGGCGGGGGTGACGGTGCGGACGGTGCGGTTCTACGGGACGAAGGGGCTGCTGCCGCCGCCGGTGCTGGGGGCGCGGCGGGTGGGGTGGTACGGGGCGGAGCACCTGGACCGGCTGGGGCTGATCGAGGAGTTGCAGCGGCAGGGGCTGACGCTGGCGGCGATCGAGCGGTACCTGGCGCGGCTGCCGCAGGGAACGACGCCGCTGGATCTGGCGATCCACCGGGCGCTGGTGGCGTCGTGGACGCCGGAGGTGCCGGAGGAGGCGGGCCGGGAGGAGGTGGAGCGGCGGGCCGGGCGGCGGCTGTCGGCGGAGCAGGTGGACCGGCTGGCCGCGATGGGGGCGCTGGAGCGGACGGCGGACCCGGAGGTGTTCCGGGTGGACCCGGGGCTGCTGCCGCTGGGGGTGCGGATCCTGGACGTGCCGATTCCGCTGGAGACGCTGGTCGCGGCGCGCGCGGTGGTGGTGGAGCACAGCCGGGCGACGGCGCGGGAGTTGCAGCGGCTGTTCCGGGAGACGGTGTGGAAGCCGTACCGGGAGAGCGAGCCCGCGCCGGACGACGTGGAGCGGATGAAGGCGCTCACCGACCACATCCGGCCGATGGTGGCGCAGTCGCTGGTGACGGCGTTCCAGCGGTCGCTGCGGGAGGAGTTGGGTGAGGAGCAGGGCGAGGCGTCGGGTGAGGAGTCGGGTGCGGAGCTGGGCGAGGCGGCCGCCGAGGAGCGGCGGGCCGCCCCGCCCGAGTGAATGACCGGTCCGTGATCAGTCCGTGAAGACGCGCCCCTCGGCGGCGATCCGCTCCAGCAGGGCGGGCGGCGCGAACCGCTCGCCGTACGCGGCGGCGAGTTCGCGGGCGCGCGCCGCGAAGCCGGCCGGGCCGCCCGGGTAGCCGTTGATGTACTGCAGGACGCCGCCGGTCCAGGCCGGGAAGCCGATCCCGAGGATGGAGCCGACGTTGGCGTCCGCGACCGAGGTGAGCACGCCCTCCTCCAGGCAGCGCACCGAGTCCAGGGCCTCGCTGAACAGCATCCGTTCCTTGAGGTCCTCGAACGGGACGGCGACGTCCGCGCGGGTGAAGTGCTCGCGCAGGCCCGGCCAGAGGCGGCCGCGCACGCCGTTCTCGTCGTACTCGTAGAAGCCGGCGCCGCCGCCGCGGCCGGGGCGGCCGAACTCGTCGACCATCCGGTCCACCACCGCGTCCGCCGGGTGGGCGGTCGACTCGCCGCCGGAGGCCTCGACGGCGCGCCGGTGCTCGTCGCGGATCCTGCGCGGCAGGGTGAGCGTCAGCTCGTCGAGCAGCGCGAGCACCTTGGCCGGGTAGCCGGCCTGGGCGGCGGCCTGTTCGACGCTGGCCGGCTCGACGCCCTCGCCGATCATGGCGACGCCCTCGTTGATGAACCGGCCGATCACCCGCGAGGTGAAGAACCCGCGCGAGTCGTTGACCACGATCGGGGTCCTGGCGATCTGCCGGACCAGGTCGAAGGCGCGGGCCAGCGCCTCGTCCCCGGTCCGCGGGCCGCGGATGATCTCCACCAGCTTCATCTTGTCGACCGGCGAGAAGAAGTGCAGGCCGATGAAGTCGGCGGGGCGGCGCACGCCCTCGGCGAGCAGGCCGATCGGCAGGGTGGAGGTGTTGGAGCAGAGCAGGGCGTCCGCCGCGACGACGCCCTCGATCTCCTGGAACACCTTGTGCTTCAGCTCGGGGTTCTCGAAGACCGCCTCGATCACCGCGTCACAGCCGGCCAGGTCGGCGGCCTCGGCGGTGGGGGTGATCCGGGCGAGCAGTTCGTCGCGCTGCGCCTCGGTGCTGCGTCCGCGCGCCAACGCCTTCGCCAACAGGCCTTCGGAGTAGGCCTTTCCGCGCTCGGCGGCCTCCACGGTGACGTCCTTGAGCAGCACCTCGATGCCCGCCGCGGCACAGGCGTAGGCGATGCCGGCGCCCATCATGCCGGCGCCGAGCACGGCGACCTTGCGGACCGTTCGCTTCTCCACCGAAGCGGGCCGTCCCGCACCGGAGTTGACCGCCTGGAGGTCGAAGAAGAGTGCCTGGATCATGTTCTTGCTGGTCTGCCCGCAGGCCAGCTCGGTGAAGTAGCGGGCCTCGACCACCATCGCGGTGTCGACGTCCACCTGGGCGCTCTCGACAGCGGCGGCGAGCACGTTGCGCGGCGCCGGGTAGGGGGCGCCGGCCAACTGCTTGCGCAGGTTGGCGGGGAACGCGGGCAGGTTGGCGGCGAAGGCCGGGGTGCTGGGGGTGCCGCCGGGGATCTTGTAGCCCTTGACGTCCCAGGGCTGGACGGGGGCCGGGTTGGCCTCGATCCAGGCGCGCGCCCGGGCGGTCAACTCCTCCGGGGTTTCCACGAGTTCATGGACCAGACCGTGTTCGAGGGCCTGCGCCGGACGGTACTGGCGGCCCTGCAGCAGGAACTTCAGCAGGGCGTCGGTGATGCCGAACAGCCGGACGGTACGGACGATTCCGCCGCCGCCGGGGAGCAGGCCGAGGGTGACCTCGGGCAGGCCGATCCGGCTCGCGGGAGTGTTCAGGGCGATCCGGTGGTGACAGGCGAGGGCCAGCTCCAGGCCGCCGCCGAGCGCGCTGCCGTTGACCGCGGCGACGACCGGCCTGCCGAGCGTCTCCAGGCCGCGCAGGGCGCGCTTGATCCGCATCGACTTCTCGAAGACGGCGGCGGCGTCCTCGGGGCCGGCGGCGGAGAGCATCCGCAGGTCGCCGCCGGCGAAGAAGGTCTTCTTGGCGGAAGTGACGACCACGCCGCGCAGGTCACCGGCGGCGGCGAGGCCGGCCAGCCTGGCGACGGCGGCCTCGAAGTCGGCGGTGAACGCCTCGTTCATGGTGTTGACGGACTGGGCGGGGTCGTCGAGGACGAGGGTGACCACGCCGTCCTGGTCCTGCTCCCAGCGGATGGTGGTGGTGTCGCTGCTCATGGGTTCGGGTCTCCGGAGGAGGTGGGAGGTGGGGAGGCGGACGGGGGGACGGGGGGACGGGGGTCAGACGCGCTCGACGACGGTGGCGATGCCCATGCCGCCGCCCACGCAGAGGGTGGCCAGGCCGTAGCGCAGGTCGCGCCGCTCCAGCTCGTCGACGAGGGTGCCGATGAGCATCGCGCCGGTGGCGCCCAGCGGGTGGCCGAGGGCGATCGCGCCGCCGTTGACGTTCACCTGCTCCGGAGAGAAGCCCATCTCGCGGATGAAGCGCAGGGCGACGGCGGCGAACGCCTCGTTGATCTCGACCAGGTCGATGTCGGCGGCGGTCAGCCCGGCCCTGGCGAGTGCCTTGCGGGTGGCGGGCGCGGGGCCGGTGAGCATGATCGTCGGCTCGGATCCCGAGACGGCGGCGGAGACGATCCGGGCGCGCGGCCGCAGCCCGTAGCGCTCGCCGGTCTCGCGGTTGCCGATGGCGACCAGGGCGGCGCCGTCGACGATGCCGGAGGAGTTGCCGGCGTGGTGGACGTGGTCGATGGCCTCCACCCAGTGGTACTTCTGCAGGGCGACGGCGTCGAAGCCGCCGGCCTCCCCGATGGCGGCGAAGGACGGCTTGAGGGCGGCCAGCGTCTCGACGGTGGTGCCGGGGCGGATGAACTCGTCGCGCTCCAGCACCACCAGGCCGCTGCGGTCGCGGACCGGGACGACCGAGCGGTCGAACAGGCCGTCGGCCTGGGCCTTGGCGGCGCGGGCCTGGGACTCGGCGGCGAAGGCGTCGACGTCGGTGCGGGAGAAGCCCTCGATGGTGGCGATGAGGTCGGCGCCGATGCCCTGCGGCACGAAGTTCGTCTCGTAGGCCGTCATCGGGTCGGCGAACCAGGCGCCGCCGTCGGAGGCCATCTTCACCCGGGACATCGACTCGACGCCGCCGGCCAGGACGAGGTCCTCCCAGCCGGAACGGACCTTGGCGGCAGCCAGGTTGACGGCCTCCAGGCCGGACGCGCAGAAGCGGTTCTCCTGGACGCCGGCGACCGTGTCCGGCAGGCCGGCGGCGATGGCGGCGATCCGGGCGATGTCGGAGCCCTGGTCGCCGACCGGGCTGACCACGCCGAGCACGATGTCGTCGATCGCCGCCGGGTCCAACTCCGGGAAGCGGCGGCGGATTTCATGGATCAGGCCGACGACCAGGTCGATCGGCTTGGTGCCGTGCAGGGAGCCGGTGGCCTTGCCCCGGCCGCGCGGGGTGCGGATCGCGTCGTAGACGTACGCTTCGGTGGTCACGGTGGGGAGCCTTTCGGGGCAGCGGGGTTGACGCGGGGATTGCGCGGGGGTCGGGACGGCGGGGTGGCCGGGCGGCCTGGCGGCGGGGGACGGTCGGAGGTCAGTCGAGCAGGGAGCGGACCACGATCTCCTTCATGATCTCGGTGGTGCCGCCGTAGATGGTCTGCGACGCGGCCGTCGGCGAACGCCCGGGCGACCGGGCATTCGGTGGCCAGTTCGGCGATCTCGAAGCGGACGTGCTGGAGCCTGGCCGAACGCCTCGCGCCGCTCGACGTGGGCGCCGGCGATCGCGGCGGCGGCGATGGTGAGCCGTTCCTGGGCGAGGTTGCGCATCAGGTGGAGGAAGCCCTGGTCGAGCCCGCCGAGCAGGTTCTCCTTGGGGAAACGGACGCCCTGGGGGAACAACTCGCCGGTGTCCTGGGCCTTCTGGACGATCTTGTCAAGGTTGCCCTCGGGGGCGGCGAGGCCGAGCAGACCCTGCCGACCGACGGCCGGCCAGGCCTCGCGGTCGACGGTGCCGGCCTTCTCCCAGCGGTCGTCGTGCGGCAGCACCTCCTTGGCGAGGAAGGCCCGGACGGTGGCCCGGAAGTCCTCGTGCTCCTCGGTGAAGAGGTCGCGTTGCACGGCAGTCTCCTCGGCGGGACGGTCGGTTCAGTCCGACGGTGGCGGGGCGAGCGCCGGCACGCCCCAGTCGGCGGCGACCTCGGCGGCGTCGGCGGCCGGCCGGCCGGGCGGACGGCGCAGCGCGCCGGGGGTGGCGGAGAACCGCGGGGCGGGCGCGGGCTGGGTGACACCGTCCACCTCGACGTACGTCGCCCGGCTCGTCAGGTGCGGGTGGGCATGCGCCTGACGCATCGTCAGTACCGGTTCCACACAGGCGTCAGAGCCCGCGAAGACGGCCTCCCACGCGGCGCGCGGGCGGCTGGCGAAGCGCGCGGCGATCCGCGCCCGCAGCTCGGGCCAGCGGGCGGTGTCCCACTGGCCGGGCGCGTCCGGGCCGAGCTCCAGCAGCCGGGCGAACTCGGCGTAGAACTGCGGCTCCAGGGCACCCACCGCGAGGTGGCCACCGTCGGACGCCGGGTAGACGGCGTAGAACGGCGCGCCGCCGTCGAGCAGGTTGACGCCGCGCCGGTCCTGCCACCGCCCGCCGGCCAGCAGTCCCTGGAGGACGGCGGTGAGGTGGGCGGCGCCGTCGACGATGGCGGCGTCGACGACCTGTCCGACCCCGGTGGCGCGGGCGTGGTGCAGGGCGGCGAGCAGGCCGACGACCAGGTAGAGCGAGCCGCCGGCGTAGTCGCCGAGCAGGTTCGCGGGGAGGGCGGGCGGCCCGTCGACCGTGGCGGGGGCGACCAGGCCGAGCGCGCCCGACACGGCCGTGTACCCGATGTCGTGCCCGGCCCGGGCGGCCAGCGGTCCGCGCTGCCCCCACCCGGTCATCCGCCCGTACACCAGTGCGGGGTTGCGGGCCAGACAGTCCTCCGGCCCCACCCCGAGGCGCTCGGCGACGCCGGGCCGGTAGCCCTCGATCAGCAGATCCGCGCGGGCGGCCAGGTCGAGCACCCGGCCGGGCCCGCCGGGAGACTTGAGGTCGACGACCACCGACCGCTTGTTCCGCCCCGCGACGTCATAGGCCGGCTCGATCCCCAGCGGCGAGGGCTCGGGCCGGTCCACCCGAACCACATCCGCGCCGAGATCCCCCAGCAGCATCGCGGCGAACGGTCCGGGCCCGATCCCGGCGAGCTCGACCACCCGCACACCCGCCAGCGGCCCGCCGCGCCCGCCCCCGTCGCTGTCACGTTCCGGCGCCACGGTCCCTCCGGGGGTCGACGAGGTCTGACAGCAAAGCTGTCACACTCGCGATGATAGGGAAGCGACCGTTCAGTAACAAGACCTTCGGGCCGCCCGCCGACAAGCCGATCACCCCTGGCCACCCCCTCCTCCCCGGGGACCGCGCCGCCGCCTCCGGTTCCCCCCGGCGGGGGAGGCGGATCGGGTTGCCGGAGGAGGTGCGGGTGGGCGGGTGGGCGGGAGTGTGGGGGCATGACCTCGACGCTTGTACTCCCTCCCACCGCCCCGCCCGTCGGCCGGGTGCGGACCGCCGCGGCCTGGACGGCCGTCGCGGCGACCGCGCCCTACCTCACGCTCAAACTGCTCTGGCTCACCGGTCATCCGGTCGGGGTCGGGGACGCCGAAGCCATGGACGACCTGTGGCTGGTCAACCTGCTCACCTTCGGCATGGACGCCATCGCCGTCGTCCTGGCGCTCGCGTTCGCCCGGCCGTGGGGGCGGCGCGCGCCGGCCGGGCTGCTGGCCTTTCCGATGTGGGTGGCGACCGGGCTGCTCGGCACCCTCCTGGTCGCCCTGCCGCTCTCCCTGGTGTTCTCGCTGGTGCTCGGACCCGAGGCCGCCGGGAGCGGGAGCGACGACGGGCCGAGCGGCTGGGTGTTCACCCTGGTGTACGGCGGATTCGCCGTCCAGGGGCTGGCGCTGATCACCGGGTTCCTGCTGTACGCGCGGGAGCGCTGGGCCGGGCTGCTGCGCCGGGACCGGATCGGCGACCTGCCGCACTCCCCCACGCTGACCACCCAGCGGGCCTTCGCGTGCGTCGCCGCGCTGCTCGCCGCCGGGGTCACGGCGGCCCGGCTGTACTGGGCGTTCGGCGGGTCGGCCGGGCTGCCGTTGACGTGGGTGGAGCAGCGCGGCCGGAGCGTGGCGATCATGGACTCGGTGACGGCGGTGATGGCGGTGGCCGCGGTGGCGGCGCTGCTGGTGCTGGTGTTCCGGCGCCGGCCGGGGTGGCGGGTGCGCGGGCCGCTGGCGGTGGTGTGGACGGCGGCCGGGTCGGTGTTCGGCTGGGGTTCCTGGCAGTTGGTGGCGTTCGGCACGTCCGTCACGGCCCCCACCGACCCGCGCGAGGCGGTGCCGGGGCTGCTGCCGCTGGTGGAGGCGGCGCAGGTGGTGACCGGGCTGCTGGTGCTGGCGGTGGGCGCGATCGCGCTGGTCGAGCGCGCGGCGGCGGCCGGCCGAGCGGCCGAGCGCGCTGACGTAGAGTCTGCGAAGTGATCACGGGGGCGGGTCGGGAGCGGGACGGGAACGGCGGCACGCTGCGGCGGGCGGCGGGCGCCCTGTTCGGACGGCGGGCCCGGCTGCGCTGGGTGCACCTGGTGCTCGGCGGCGCGCTGCTGATGCCGTACTGGATGCTGTCGACGGTCGCCCTGGGGGCACTGGACCCGCGCAAGGGCTCGCTGGTGCAGGTCCTGCTGTACTTCGCCGCGCTCGGCGCCTCGCTCCCGATGGCCGCCGTCACGGCCCTGGTCCCGGCCGTCCGCGCCCTGGAGGGGGCGGCCGCGCTGGCGCTGTGCGGGCCCCGGCGGGCGGCGGAGGTGGTCACCGGCCCGGCCCGGTCCTGGGCGGCCCGGCGGCGGACGGCCGCGTGGTTCGTGCTGCACCTGCTGTTCGGCGGCATCGTCAGCGGGATGACGCTGGCGGGCGCGCCGTTCGCGCTGGTGCTGGCCCTGCGGCCGAGCGGCTTCGAGGAGATGGTGCGGTTCTGGGAGGCCCGGGGCGTGCCCGGCTGGCTGCCCGGTCCGGTGCTGGGCGGCGCGCTGCTGGCGCTGATCGTCGGCACCAGCGCCGGCCTCGGCGCGCTGCTGGCGCGGTGGGCGCCCGTGCTGCTCGGCCCGACCCCGGACGAGCGGCTGGACACCGCCGAACGGGGGGCCGCCGTGCTCGCCCAGCGCAACCGGCTGGCCCGGGAGCTGCACGACTCGGTCGGCCACGCGCTGAGCGCCGTCGGCATCCAGGCCTCGGCCGCCGCCCGGGTGCTGCGCTCCGACCCGGAGTTCGCGGCGGAGGCGCTGGCCGCCATCGAGGAGACCGCGCGGGGGGCCGTCGCCGAGCTGGACGCGGTGCTGGGGCTGCTCCGTGAGGAGGACGGCGACGCGGCCGGGCCCGCCGGGCCGACCCTCGGCGGGCTGGACGACCTGCTGCGGCAACTGGCCCGCACCGGGCTGGCGGTGGACGCCGAGCTGGCCCCCGGGCTGGACCGGCTGCCGGGCGCGCTCTCCCGCGAGGCCTACCGGATCGTCCAGGAGGGCCTGACCAATGTGCTGCGGCACGCCGGGCCGGTCGGCCCCGCGCCCGCCCGGCTGCGGGTCGCCTCCTCCGGCGGGCGGCTGGAGATCGAACTGACCAACCCGCTCGGCCGGTCGCGGCCCAGCCGGCCCGGTGGCGGGCGCGGGCTGCGCGGGATCGGCGAGCGCGCGGCGGCGCTGCGCGGCGGCTGTGAGGCCGGGCCGGTGGACGAAGGAACGACGTGGCGGCTGGCCGTCTGGCTGCCGGTGGGAGGAGAGCGGTGAACGGGAACGCGGCGAACGGGAACACGGTGGACGGTGTGACGGGCCCGGCCGGCGGGCCGGTCCGGGTGGTGATCGCCGACGACGAGCGGCTGGTGCGCACGGGCCTGCGGGTGGTGATCGACGCCGAGCCGGACCTCACCGTGGTCGGCGAGGCGGCCGACGGCGCCGAGGTGGTGCCGCTGGTGCGCGAACTGCGGCCGGACGTGGTGCTGATGGACGTGCGGATGCCGGG